>JALVBA010000108.1 GCA_027010905.1 Marinilabiliaceae bacterium | reverse complement strand
AGTCTTCAGTAAGGATTATCTCTTTTACAAAACTCATCATTCATCTACCCTTTTAGCTCCTGCCTGTATTGTACCTGAGAGCTATTCATAATATTTTAATACCCTTGAAAAATAAAACGGAATGCTCTAACAATCCAACATGACAGGAAATATCTGAAAAAGATGGTTTCGCTCCTCTATTCGGGATACCTCAAAGAGAACGGTGGAGCATAAAATCACTCATTCTTCATTTCATTAATCTTAAATTTTATTGCTATATTTGAGCAGATTTTTCAGTTTCTATTATTTAATGAATCAAGTTTTACCACCTTTATGAGTCAATTCAAACTACCACCTGTATCAATATTAATGGGCTCAACATTAATTAACTATTTAAAAATTAACTTAAATCTATTATTATGTTTAAATTACTATTTATCAGCACAATGTTGCTCGCTGCAACATCATTAAACTCCTCATCCTGGGAATTAAAGAAAGACAACGATGGTATAAAAGTTTATGTTCGCTCAGTTGAAGGCTCATCGTTTAAAGAGTACAAAGGAGAGACTGTTTTAAAAAACACAACGTTGACAAAAGTGCTTGATGTTATTTTTGATATAGAAAATTATGACAAACTATTTCCGGATGTTTCCAAACAGAAGGTTGTTAAGCAGATAAGTAGATATCACAATATTCATTACGTTAAGATTAGTACTCCATGGCCTGTAAGCGACAGGGATAATGTTAGTGAGCTAGAGGCAACAGTATCAGAAGATGGTAAAAGTGCCAAAATTATTGTTAATGCAAAGCCTGATATGGTGGAGAAAAATAAAGATCTTGTTCGTATTAGTGGTGGAAAGGGGCATTGGGAGCTTAAAGAGAATAATGACAATAGTGTAAGTGTGGTGTATCAATACCATGGAAATCCGGGAGGTAGCATTCCTTCTTGGTTAGCCAATAGTTTTGTAGTATCTCATCCATTTGAAACATTAGAAAATCTTCATAAAAGAGTTGAGAAATAAATTATTTAATCTAAAATTATAGGATATTATGAGAGTGTAGTCACAGAATGATAAAAAACATCTGAACTACCCCCTGTAAACCCACGATTTCTTCAATTAAGTTCCGCTGTAACCCTGTAACCCCAAAATTGTAACTTTTCCCGCTGATTAGCCGTCTAACAGATAAACCTTAAAGAAAAAATCATGAAACGAAAGTTATTATCTCGACTATTTATCTATGGAATATTTACTACTTCCACAATTCTGTCAACAGTTACTGCACAAGACAGAGAGTCACGCCCTATTCCCGATATTATAACACAGGTTTATGTTAGTTCAGGTATTGATTTGTATGTGACACAGGCAGGCAAATCTTCTCTTGAAATAGAGGCGAACAAGGATGTTATGGGAAAAATTATTACCGAAATCAAAGGGCATGAACTTAGAATCTACACATCCAACCATTTTAGATGGAAAAGAACCACTACTCCTAAAGTTCATTTAACTCTTAATCAGATAGAGAAGATCGTGTGTACAGCAGGAGCAGATGTTTACACAAAAAATGCAATAAAAACAGACTCGCTTGAACTAATTGTAAAAAGTGGTGCCGATATGTATGCAACTGTTGATACAAAACTGTTGAAAATAACCTCCTCTTCCGGTTCCGACATTAAGGTAAAAGGAAAAACTGTTTCATTAATTGCCAGTGCAGGTAGCGGTAGTGATATTATTGCCGAAGATCTTGCGGCAAAATATGTTAAGGTTAGTACATCTTCCGGCTCTGATGCCAAGGTTTATGCTTTGGAAAGTATTGATGCTCATGCAAGCAGTGGAAGTGATATTATCTTCTTTGGCGACCCTATCAACAAGAGTGTGAAAAAATCAAGTGGTGGCGATGTTACTCAAAAGTAATACTCGCCTATACTGTAGTTCTATTCGTTCTCTTTTGTCGTTTTAAAAAATGAGACAATATTTATAAGTTTTGATGCACGCTCGTTCAAATCAACTGACTTAGTCATTAGTATTTTGGTTTGGGATGCATTTTTTTGTGTTCCGTTATTCATCTCCTGAATGGCTGATGAAATTTGTTCAATACCAAACTTCTGCTCCGTGCTTGCCGTCGACACCTCCTGCACAAGTGTGGATGTCTCTTTAATAACGGGTACAAGGTCTTCGAGGTTTGTTGTTGCCACCTCCGAAACCATAAGCGCTTTTCGCGACAGCTTCTCTATCTCTTCAGCAGCAGCCTTACTCTTTTCAGCCAGCTTCTTCACCTCGGTAGCCACAACCGAGAATCCCCTACCCGACTCTCCTGCCCGGGCAGCCTCAACAGACGCATTTAGTGCAAGGATATCTGTTTGAGTGGCAATAGATTGAATTATGGAGATTCGTTCGGCCACTTTATTCATCGACTTATTCATTCTTTTAGTTGAGTTATTACTCTTTTCCACATTTTCCAGTGCCTTATTTGACAGCTCTTCAGCCCTCTTGGTACTCTCAATGTTTTGATGAATATTTGCCGTCATCTCCTGAATAGCTGACGAAACCTCTTCAGTGGATGATGCCATCTCGGAAGATGACTCCGACAATGTTTGAGCTTCATTTTCAAAATCGAGAGACGAGATCTCCACTCTTTGTGAGTTTTCACGAATCTCGTCTACAACAGTAGTTAGTTTTGTAACCATATTGCCAAGTGAACTTTGCATTACCTGCAGCTCATCCTCTCCATTTTTAGCAGTTACAATATTTTTGTACAACTCCCCTTTTTCTATCGCCTGCGTAATAATGGTAGCCTCCTTTATAGGCTTGGTTATTTTACTTATTATTAACCACAACACTGTTCCTAATAGTAGATTTATCAAAAAGCCAACCAACAATATAGTCCAGATTATATTATTTGCCTCTTTATTGATAACCCTTTCAGGCGCAGTAATAATTATGTACCATGGCGAGGTGGCATTACCTATAAAAAATGGATAAAAATAAAACAGAGTCATTTCATTGTTAAACATTGCATCTAAAGTGAATGACTCATGTGAACCAAGTTTTTTATTCAAACCAAACTCTTTTTCAATATCCGGATACTCTTCAGAAAAGTACTTGCCAAGCAGCTCTGAATTCTTATGGCCAGCTATCATTCCCTGCTCTGAGACAAGAAATGCCTCACTATTTTCAAAAGGTACAATTGAAGCCATATATTTTGGGAATATAGTCAGCGACATATCTACTCCAACTAATCCGGCAAATTCTCCATTGTCAAGTATTGGTACTGCGAGAGTAGTTTCCAACACCTGATCTTCAGCATCGGCTCCATTTGTCTCACTCGACTTAGTATTATCATAAATACACCAATAGGGCTCCATCATCGCCTCCTGTCTCGAATCTTTTATCCGATGATAACCGGTACGTGTTACTACACCTCCCATATCACGATCTTCAACATCCTTTTTAATCTCACCATTTTTGCGATAAAAAGATACTGAGTGTCTCCCTGGTTTATCACCCCATTCAGGGTCAAGGAAGCTATACTCCCAACAGTACCACACACCAATGTAGTCCGGATTATCTTCTGTAACGCGCCGAATCATGTTATTGTAAATATCCAGTCTCTCATCTGCCGGAACTGTTTTATAGGCTTCCAGGCTCTGAGCAATGCCACGAGCAACACCCAATTGAGTTGACAGAATAGTTCTAATCTCATAACCAGCAATCTTCACCTCCCGTTCAACAATATTTATGTTTTTTTCGATAACTAACTTACGGACAAAATTACTGGCATTAAAAAATATAATAGCTAATAAAATAGAGATAGAGCCTAAAATGTAGAGAAGTAATTTGTTTCTAACACTTTTTTTGAATTGAAATATTTTCATCTACTGAATGTTATTTCTCTAAATATTGTATGCGACAACCTAAATAACTGCACGTGTGATACGGTATAAAAAGGTAAAAGGTTTTGTTTTTATTGTAAATATAGTCAATCTGCATGGTTAACGATACTATTATTATGACATCTCTGGTATAGTTAATAATTTATTGAGGTTGCTATATTTTATTAACTTTGCGCTGATTTAACAGTTAAAAGAATTGTATCGATCATTTTTTAAAATAAAAAGAGATGAAATTATTAGAAGGAAAAACTGCAATTATTACTGGTGCTGCACGTGGTATTGGTAAATCAATTGCTCTTAAGTATGCTGCTCAGGGATGTAATGTTGCATTTACCGATCTAGCTATTAATGAGAGTGCTCAGGAGACTGAAAAAGCACTGCTCGAAATGGGTGTTAAAGCTAAGGCGTATGCATCTGATGCAAGTAACTACGAAGATACGCATCGCGTGGTTGACGAAATTGTTAAAGAGTTTGGTCAGGTTGATATTCTTGTTAATAACGCCGGAATAACAAAAGACACCTTGTTGATGCGCATGACTGAAGAGCAGTGGGATTTGGTTATTAATGTAAATCTGAAATCTGTTTTCAACTTCACAAAAGCTGTTCAACGTATTATGCTCAAGCAGCGAAGTGGTTCGATTATAAACATGAGCTCGGTTGTAGGTGTTAGCGGAAATGCCGGTCAGGCAAACTACTCTGCTTCAAAAGCCGGTATTATCGGATTTACCAAATCGGTAGCTAAGGAGTTGGGTTCAAGAGGTATTAGAAGTAATGCTATTGCTCCGGGTTTCATTATCACCGAAATGACAGGTAAGCTGCCTGAGGATGTGAAAAAAGAGTGGGAGAGTCAAATCCCACTGCGCCGTGGTGGTACACCTGAAGATGTTGCAGACGTATGTTTGTTCCTTGGTTCTGACCTTTCAGGATATGTTTCAGGTCAGGTTATTCATGTTTGTGGTGGTATGAATATGTAGCCGAACAGAAGATTATTATATAAAAGGGTGGTTAAAAACCACCTTTTTTTTCAGATTATTATCTATCTTTGGTTTTGAGTTACATTATAAAAACAGTGTTGATCTCATGAGCCATATTAAGGAGATTCTAATAATTGCATCTTAAACTAACAGGCCTAATGTCCAGACTTCATCTTTTTCAAATATTCCTACTGTTAACAAGCTTAGCAGGTTGCTCTTCATTTTCAGTGATGAATTTTGAGGTAATGAGACCTGCCGGCTATTCTGTTCCTCCCGAAATTAAATCGGTAGTACTAGTCGATAACTCAATAGTCTTTCCCGATACCAATGTGAGTATTATTATGTTGGACAAGGAAATTATTAAAGTAGACACCACAAAGGTAGCAGATTACAGTTCGCACGTGTTAAACACAATCAGAGATGAGCTTCTGTCCAGAATGTTTTTTGACACAGTGTACGTTGACACAATCCAATATAAGAAAATTAGTAGGGGGGCAGCGTTGGGTAAACTGTCATACAACCAGATTCAGAATATATGCAGCAAGTTTGGTGCCGATGCAATTATCTCACTTGACGCATACAGGTATACCAATAATATCTCAATACAGACTCTTATCGATTATGATGAGTACTACTCAACATACGATGCTTCAGCCATAAACTACTGGAGGATTTATGACTGTTTTAATATGTCTATTTTAAATTTCCATCTGCAACAAGACACTATCTTCTGGGATAATATAG
Source organism: Marinilabiliaceae bacterium (assembly GCA_027010905.1). GTDB lineage: Bacteria > Bacteroidota > Bacteroidia > Bacteroidales > Marinilabiliaceae > JAADEM01. Next base: position 5,054 of record JALVBA010000108.1, on the reverse strand, counting down.
GCTCGACATTAAACGGCTCGTTAAATCCATTTATTTCGTTCGATAAGGCCACCCACAAAATAGGGTCATATCTTTCGTATCAGATGGTTGACTATCTTGTTCCCTATTGGGAGGAGGTTTCCAGAAATCTCTACACATCGGGTAGTATGCACTTCTTAAATGCTAGCGACTGGGTAAACAGAGGTAACTGGGAAGAGGCTGAAAAGATATGGAACTACATCTATTCCAATAGTTCAAAAAAAGCGAAAATAAAAGCTGCACTAAATCTGGCTTTAGCATTCGAGAGATATGGTGATATTGATGAGGCAACCGATTGGGCTTATAAAGTTTATAAAATTCTGGAGGAGAATGACACCAAGACCAATAGTGATATAAACAGATATGCCGTAGACTATTACATTAACCTTTCGAAACGCAAACAGGAATATAAAAAGCTTATTGAACAGCTTGGGGAATGATGGGTTACAGGGTTATTTATTATTGATGAGTGAATAATTTCAAAGAACATACTAAAGTTATCATAGGACATTGGCAGTACTTATGGGTGCTAATCTTATCTCTAGTAGTGTTCTCTTGTGTAGGACAGAGTAGAGGTAAAGGGGGTGATAAGATATTAGGATTTGACTCCCTGTTAAAGTTAAAAGGGTCTGTTGTTAGTGGGTATGTTATCAATACAAACACTAAAGAGATAATTGCAGCTGTTAATCAGGAGTACAGAATGACACCTGCCTCACTGTCGAAGATATTCACTTCATCGGCAGCATTGAACCTGTTGGGGCCTAACTATAAATTCACTACCGGCATAAGTATCAGCAGTGATAATATTAGCGATGGTATTTTGAAAGGTGATGTAATAATTACAGGGGGAGGCGATCCTACTTTAGGTTCAAAGTATTTTGCAGGTACACATCCCGATTCTATTTTTTTAAAGATTCTATTGAGCTTAAAAAAGAGTGGAATTAAAACAGTTTCGGGTGATTTAATCCTCGTCTCAGACTATTTTTCTAAGCCTGCCTACCCATCACTGAGATTATGGGAAGATATGTCGAACTACTATGGAGCACCACCTTCGGGGCTGAGTTTCATGGATAATACTTTTACGGTTTCTCTCGAATCACCCTCAAAACCAGGCATTTTATGTAAGGTAACAGAAATTACTCCTGACTGTGGCATCACTTTTGATTGCAGGGTAATAGCCTCATTATCGCAAAAAGATAGTGCATATATCTATGGTGCACCCGGTTTAAAAGAGTGGTATATCGACGGTTCTATACCTACTGGCCGAGAGGAGTTTAAGATTAAGGGTGCCCTACCCTACCCTGAAAAAGTTTTTGGACGATTACTGAAAAGCTTTCTGAACAAAAATGGGATATCGGTTGATAGATTATCATTCAAATCATCTAAAGAGATTAAGAGGAGTATTGATATCGGAAAGATAGACTCTCCTCCTCTCAGCTCAATAGTTAAAGTTCTTAACAAGCGCAGTATTAACCTCTTTGCCGACCACCTGTTTTTAGCTATGGCCAGAGAGAGAGGCCGTGCAAATTGGGATAATGCACGCAAGGTTGTTTCAGAATTTTGGAGCAGCAGTATCGGTACGAATGAGATATACCTCCACGATGGAAGCGGGCTTTCGCCTTTCAATTACTGTTCACCCGTAGATATGACTGATGCATTAATATTTATGTCGGATAGTGAGTTAAGCGGTCTGTTTAAAGAGTCTCTATCCATATCGGGGGTTGATGGTACGTTAAAAAGGATGTGGAACACCCCGGAAACCAAGGGAAGAGTAAAAGGCAAAAGCGGCTACATGAAAGGTGTATTGGGCTATGCAGGTTACATCAAAACAAAAAAGAACCGCAAACTTACATTTTGCATAATTGTAAATCGTTTTACCGAACCGGTTAGTGAAGTGAGGAGGCTTATTGAGATGGAGGTAGAAAAAATCATCTTAGAAAATTAGGTATGGATGTAAGTTTCGTTTAATTGCAAATTGTTGTACCGTTCAGAGGTTGTTTTACAGCAATTAATATTATTTTTGTGATATATTTTAAATGATGATGAATAACGAAATAATACTACTCAATATCAACGGAGAGGACAAACCGGGAATTAGCTCTACTCTAATTGATGTATTGTCGAAATACGATGTTCAAATTTTAGATATTGGACAGGCGGTAATACATGATGGCTTGTCGCTTGGTATAATGTTCAGAATACCAAAAAAAATTGAGTCTTCACCAATATTAAAGGATTTGCTGTTTAAGTCGTACGAGCTGAATGTGCAGATAAAATTCACGCCTATCAGTGATGAGAAGTACAAAGAATGGGTTAATCATCAGGGTAAGAAACGTTATATCATAACACTAATATCCCGTCAGACCACTGCCCTGCAACTTTCCAGACTAACCGAGTTGATATATAAACAGAAATTGAATATTGATATCATAACAAGATTGACTGGGCGACCAAAGCTGACTGACATTGATATCAACACAAAATCAAGTATTGAGTTTTCAGTAAGAGGAAATCCTGTGGATGAAGTTGCTTTTCGTGAGGAGTTGATGAAGATATCCAAAGCTACAGGAGCCGATATTGCATTTCAAAAGGATAATATTTTTAGACGAAACAGAAGGCTGGTATGTTTCGATATGGACAGCACTCTTATTCAAACTGAGGTTATTGATGAACTGGCCAAAAGAAACGGTGTTGGCAAGCAGGTGAAAGATATTACCGAAGCTGCCATGAGGGGTGAGATTGATTTTAATGAGAGTTTTATTCAAAGAGTTGAGCTGCTTAAAGGATTGGATGAAAAAGTAATGGAGGATATTGCTCACAATCTTCCACTAACCGAAGGGGCTGAAAAACTATTCAGAACTCTTAAGAAATATGGATTCAGAACTGCAATTCTTTCAGGAGGATTCAGCTACTTCGGAAAGTATTTACAACATAAACTTGGTGTTGATTACGTTTTTGCTAACGATCTGGAAATTAAGAATGGTAAGCTCACAGGAAACCACCCGGGTGAAATTGTTAATGGTGAAATGAAGGCTGAGATGCTAAAAAAGATAGCCTTTAAAGAGGATATCCATCTTGAGCAGGTGGTTGCCGTAGGCGATGGTGCCAACGACCTACCAATGCTTAGCCTCGCCGGACTGGGAATTGCTTTCCATGCAAAACCAAAAGTAAAAGCTAACGCACAACACTCAATATCAACCATCGGATTAGACGTAATCCTCTACCTTATGGGATTCAGAGATAGGGAGATTGAGGAATAAATCATCCTGACAGCATCAGTCGCAGACTCTGACAGCTTTAACGAAAGGCAATAGCTGAGCGGTAGCGAAGTCCCGAGCATCGGGATAAAAAGTAAAAGTATGCGGTAATCGATATTCAGTAAAACGGTATTAAACCCGAAACAAGGAGCAAGAAACCTGAAACTCGAAACCTACACACCACATTCTATTCTACGCGACGAAACAGAACATTAATATCCCATTTGTATTTTCTTTGGAAAAAAACCACAAACAGAATAGATATTACAAAAAGTGAGAGCAAATCTTTTAACGGATCCAACTCTTTCTGTACAAACAGAGCGGGAGTTTCAAGAGTTGAGGCTTTGAATGTTAAAAAAACACTCAGGAAGATATTATTTGCGGCATGTGCTCCCATGGCAATCTCTATGCCGTCATCAAGAACGGTTATCAGGCCATACACCAGCCCAATAATAATGTACTGAGGCATAGTTAGCCAAAATCCATACTCCTCAATCTCAGGGTTAAAAACATGCATCATCCCAAACAGAAATGCAGGAATCAAAACTACCCAAAGTCTGTTTCGTGTCCATACAGCCACACCCTGAGCCAGATACCCTCTGAACATCACCTCTTCAAATGTTGTTTGAAAGGGAATGAGCAGAACTGCAATAATCACTAACGGAATAAACTTTTCGAAAGAGAAGTTTATCACAAAGTTATCAGGATTAAGACTAAAATCTATTGCAAGGTATATTGCCATTATTGCAATCCAAACAGTAAAACCACTGAGAAACCTGCTCCACCTAATTCTGCTTGTTCCATTTATTACAGCTTTGAAACTCTGTTGATGAATGGGTTTTACCAAAACCACAAACAGAATCAACGAAACAATAAATGGGATAATCATCAAAAATAGAGTCAGGTTTTGATCCAATCCAAATTGCGACAGGTTAGAACTATTGATATTACTTACATCAACACTGCTACCATCCTGCATATTCTTAAATAGAATAGCTAAACCCAGGGGAATAGCACCGATAAACTGACCGGCCACAAATGCAGTTAAAAACAGAACAACATACCTCCACCACTGGTTCTTCTTTCCTAATACACTTTCGAGATGATTCATTTTTTTCATTTTAGTTTCCGAAGATAGATAAGTTTTTCTAAAAAAGAAATAAACAGTCTCTCAAAACAATAATCTCCCTTTCTTTTGGAAAAACCATAAACAAGCTATATTTTTAGATGCCGCAAAATTAACAGGCTAAGTTACGTTCTATGGATACTAACGGTTCTTTAAATGAGATGTTGACTCAAGACTGGAATGACAAAGTCATTTTGGTTGTTGAGGATATTGACACGAATAAGATATTTTTTGATGCTGCTTTAAGAAAGACCAAAGCAAAAATCCTTTGGGCAATTGATGGTAAGGAGGCTATTGAGATGTTCTCTAAAAATAGAATTGACCTTGTATTAATGGATTTGCAGCTTCCGATAATGGATGGTTACACAGCAACACGAGAGATTAAGAAGATAAATCCTGACATACCGGTTATCGCGCAAACAGCGCATGTAATGTCGGGCGAAAGGGAGAAGTGTATGGAAGTAGGATGCGATGATTATCTGGCCAAACCCATTAGGTTACAGATTCTTATGGATACACTCTCAAGATTCTTAAACAAATAACATTAAAGCTACTATCGGGTAGCTTTTTTTATGGCAACACTTTTATCTCGGTTCTTCTGTTCTTGGCTCTACCCTCTTCTGTATCGTTGTCAGCTATAGGCTCTGATAGTC
>JALVBA010000107.1 GCA_027010905.1 Marinilabiliaceae bacterium | reverse complement strand
CCGGAGTTCGATATAAGAAACTATTTAGCATATAGATAGCCCGTATGTATTTACTGTTTCGTATTTTATTCTGGGTTTCTTAGGTAAAAAGGAATATGCTAATAATCCTGAAATCATATTGGTTAAGAAATTAGCGAAGCTCCTATGTTGAGAGTGCTCAACTTGACAAATATTCTTTAGTTCATCGTTAATAGTCTCTATTATAGAACGTTTCCGAAGCATTGTTTTGTCAGATAATGACATTAATTGATTTTTCATATTGTTTCTTAGGCCAGTAATTAGTTTTATTCCATCAACAAAAAGTATTTCAAATAGTTTCTTAGAAACATATCCTTTGTCTGCGAATAATTTACCAAATATATTCTTTAAGAAGTTTGGGGCTTTTAACGGATCTCTGTCATCAACATTGCCGGGGGTAATTACGAAGTTCAATATTTTACCCTTGTCATTTACAACGATATGTAGTTTAAAACCAAAGAAATAGCCCATCGTTGATTTTCCTCTTGTTGCTACTCCTTTAAAGACTTTATGGTTAAATATTCTTTTATTTCTACAAACCCTAATTGGAGTTGAGTCAACAAAAGAGATACCAGTGTCTTGCCCTAATCTTAATGTCTTTAATAATATCACCATAGGGAGAAGTGCTTTCTTTTGTAATTCAACGAACCTATTATATGATACTGTTTGAGGAAAATAGCTAGCCAAATATCTTTGTACATAATTAATATAGAAGTATTTAAGGGTTCTATATCCACTAAGATGAAAGACTATTAAAAATGGCAATAACTTCTGCATCGTTAAGTTTTGAAGGTCTATTTCTTCTCTTTTTAGCGTTGTTTTCTGCAAGGGTATGCCCCTCCATGGTTTTATAGAATTCTTTGCAAAATTCGTCTGCTATGTAGAATATTTCAACTAAATTTACATTCTCATTCACAAGGATTATTTTATGTTATCTTTTTGTTGTTCAGAACTTTAAGATAACATAAAATAATCCTTTTTACAAAAAAAATATTGTAATCCTTATATCGAACTCAGGTTATTAAGTATAATTTTGGTATTAATCATTACCACCACCACAAACATCATAGTGCCCCAGGTTAGATATCATCCTCTCAAAGGTTTTTTTAGGCCTCTCTTCATCTGATAATCTTAGCAGTACAACTACATGCAGGGTTTTGCGTGTCACTATTGCTAATTTACAGATAAACTCTTCGCTCATCTGCTGAAATCCCATTACTTTGTAACATGCTTCAGAATAATACGTACCTTTGCTCATAATAATAATTTTTAGATTTATAAATCGGAGTATACGTACTACTCTGAACTTTAACGCTAAGCTGTCCCGCTTCAGCGGAGTTTAGTTCAAGAATGAAATAAGATGATACTAATTGCTGATAGTGGTTCCACAAAAACGGAATGGTGTTTAATAAATGAGAGCGGAAAGCCGGATTATTGCTCAACAAAGGGCATTAACCCCTTTTACCAATCATCACAGGAAATTTCAACCAGTTTAAAAAATGACTTTAAAATAGACATCTCTTCTACAACAGAGATATTTTTTTACGGTGCCGGATGTATAAATGAGGAGATGAAAGGAGTCGTAAAAACTGCTTTAATAAATTATTTCAATACTGAAAAGATTAACATAGAAAGTGACTTGTTAGGTGCAGCAAGATCGTTGTGCCAGCATAGTGAAGGAATCGTTTGTATATTAGGAACAGGATCAAACTCATGCTATTATGACGGCAATTTAATAATTGAGAATGTTTCACCCTTAGGTTATATATTAGGAGATGAGGGAAGTGGTGCAATAATTGGCAAAAAATTATTGTCAGATATTTTAAAGAAACAGATGTCGAAATCTACCATTAAACTATTTTACAATACATACAACACAGAGCCAAATGACATCCTTGAAAATGCATACAAAAAAAGTTTCCCTAATAAATATCTTGCAACTTATACAAAATTCATTAGTGAAAATATCCACATTGAGGAACTTGAAGATATTGTAATTTCCAGTTTCAATGAGTTTATTGAGAGAAATATATTACAATACAGCAATATAAAAAGGCTTCCGATTCATTTTACCGGAAGTATTGCTTTCCATTTCAGAGATCAATTAACTAAAGCAATGAATCAGGCTAAGCTCACATTAGGCTATACAACTAAAACACCGATGCAGGGTTTATTAAAATATCATCAAAAAGATGTAATATGACAAAGAATAAAGATAGTTTACAATTAAGTGTTACTGAGTCATCCTCAATATTTGATAATTTGGAGGAGATGTCTGTTAGCGAATTAATATCGAATATAAATGAGGAGGATGCTAAAGTACATATAGCTGTTAAAAAGGCTCTCCCTCAAATTAAGGCACTCATTGAACATATCCTTCAACGGATGAAACAAGGAGGTAGGATTTTCTATCTTGGGGCTGGCACAAGCGGCAGATTGGGAGTGTTAGATGCTTCTGAACTACCTCCCACATTTGGAGTCTCCGAAAAATTGGTAATAGGTCTCATTGCAGGAGGTGACATTGCCTTACGTAAGGCAGTAGAAGATGCCGAAGACGATTGGAATAAAGCATGGAATGAACTTCAAGAGTATGACATTAATGAGCTAGATACCGTTATTGGAATTGCAGCATCAGGCACTACTCCTTATGTAATTGGAGGAATCAAACATGCCAGAAAAAATGGACTTCTAACAGGTTGCATTACGTGTAATCCAAACAGCAAAGTTGCTGAAGTAACCGAATATCCAATTGAGGCAATAGTAGGCCCTGAATTCGTTACCGGTAGCACCAGACTAAAAGCAGGGACTGCACAAAAGATGATCTTAAATATGATTACCACTACAATAATGATTAAGCTTGGAAGAGTAAAAGGGAATAGAATGGTAAACATGCAACTAACAAACAAAAAATTATTTAAACGAGGCTCCAGAATGATTTCAGAAGAACTCAACATCTCACTCGAAGATGCAAAAATATTATTGATGAAATATGGCTCTGTAAAGAGAGCTATTGACTCCTATCTTAATAAATAAAGATAAACTCCTTCATATCCTCCAATCTTATTATTATACCCTATACATAAGAAAAGCCGGCAAAAAGCCGGCTTTTCTTATACTAACTTAAAAATATCTGTTAGGGTTTCTCAACCTTCAATATCTCTTTTATTGCAGATTCAATCTCTGCTTTAGGACGAAAGCCCATAATTGCCTGAGGTTTTCCATCTTTAGGAATAAAAATCACAGTAGGCAGACTTCTGATACCAAAAGCTCCGGCCAACTCCTTCTCTTTATCTGTGTTTATTTTATACACCTGAAGCTTACCTCCATACTCATTCTGTACTTCGGCCAACACTGGCGAAAGCATACGACATGGCCCACACCAATCTGCATAAAAATCAACAATAGCCGGTTTGTCACCTGCATATTTCCACTCAGTATTATTCACGTAATCAAATACCAACTCAATAAACTTCGCTTTGTTGAGATGAATAACACCCGGATTCTCAGTACTCTCCCCGGTTGCAACTTTAGCTTCTGCAACCTTCCCTTCTTTTGAACCATTACCGATAGCACAAGCTAGCGTTGTAACATATAGTCCGGCAATAGCAATAAACAGAGTTATTTTATTCATAATTAATTGTTATATGAAAGATTACTTTTCAACCTTCAACACATCCTTAATGGCTGTAACAAAGGTATCTTTAGGCAGTGCGCCCATGGCCATTTGAGGCTGACCCTCCATTGGCACAAAAAGCAAAGAAGGAATACTCTGGATCCCAAAAGTTCCTGCTAATTCGCGTTCATCTTCTGTATTAACCTTATACACCTTAATCTTTCCATTATACTCCTCTTCTAATTCCTCAAGTATTGGAGCAACCGTCTTACAAGGCTGACACCAATCTGCATAAAAATCGATTAAACAAGGAACCTCTCCCTCAAATTTCCACTCCTTATTCACATCGTAGTTAAACACTTTCTCTTTAAACGCTTCGGCTGTTAAATGCTCTGACATCTTATCTGATTTTTAATTAATAATTATCTATTCTTTATGATATTTACATATATGACTTTGTTCATGTCAATTTATGTGCCACAATTTCAAAACACAATAAAACGGGATTAAACCATAAATTAATTGTAATTTTGTCACTCTAATGATTTCAATGTGGCAGTTTCATTTTTATCTTAACATATTTCAAAACAAAAAGTTTAAACAGCAGTTATAATATAATGAAAGAAAAATTAAACAACACTGTTTTTAAGATTATTAGCACCATTGCCGAAGAGTGTAACATCGATGCTTACGTGATTGGAGGGTTTGTTCGTGACCTGTTATTGTCAAGAGATTCGAAAGATATTGACATTGTTGTTATTGGCAGTGGAATTGAGATAGCCCGCAAAGTGGCTAAAAAACTGGGCAACCTAAAGGTGACAACATTTAAAAATTTTGGTACTGCAATGATAAAGTACCGTGATTTGGATATTGAATTTGTAGGAGCTCGTAAAGAGTCGTACAACCGGAATTCACGAAAACCCATTGTAGAAGACGGAACACTTGAAGATGATCAGAACAGGAGGGATTTCACTATTAATGCACTTGCCCTTAGCCTGAACAATAATAGTTTTGGTAAACTTATCGACCCTTTCAACGGTCTGGAACATCTAAAGCAGAAAGTACTAAAAACACCGCTGGAGCCTACCATCACATTCTCGGATGACCCACTGCGCATGATGCGTGCAGTAAGGTTTGCCTCACAGCTAAACTTCAATATCGACGAAGATACATTTAACGGAATAAGGGAGACAAGAGAGCGTATAAGCATTGTTTCGAAAGAAAGAATCACTGACGAGCTGAATAAAATATTATTGTCCGATAAACCATCGGTAGGATTCAAACTGTTGGACAGAGCCGGACTTTTGCAGATAATACTTCCTGAACTCCACAACCTGAAAGGCGTTGAGGTTAAAAACGGAATAAGCCATAAGGATAATTTCTATCACACTCTGGAGGTGGTTGACCGTATTGCACCACACACCAACGATCTTTGGTTAAGGTGGGCTACACTATTGCACGACATTGGTAAGCCTGCGTCAAAACGTTTTGATGAGAACGCCGGCTGGACTTTTTACGCACACAACTACATTGGTGCTAAAATGACAGGTAAGATATTTAATAAACTGAAATTGCCATTGAGTGACAAGATGAAATTTGTTAAGAAGATGGTAAAGCTGCACATGCGCCCCATATCGCTGAGTGAAGATACAGTTACCGACTCTGCGGTGCGCCGTCTGCTATTCGAGGCCGGTGACGATATTGATAGCTTAATGACCCTTTGTGAAGCAGACATCACCTCAAAAAATGCCGAGAAGATTAAACGCTACATGAAAAACTTCGAAGTGGTAAGGCAAAAACTTAAAGAGATTGAGCAAAAAGATCATATCCGTAATTTCCAACCTCCGGTTTCGGGTGAAGTAATAATGGAGACCTTTGCACTAAAGCCCTGCAGAGAGATAGGAGACATTAAGTCAGCAATTAAAGAGGCAATTCTCGACGGAGTTATAAGAAACGATTATGAGGAAGCTTATGAGTATATGCTGAAAAAGGGCGAAGAGCTGGGGCTGAAACCGGTTAGCGAGAAGCCCCCTCTAACTCCCACTAAGGGGGAGAAGTAATACGACAACTCCTATTATTCAAAGAGACTGACAAATGGTGGATACTCATTCCAAAATATTCTTTTCTGAAACGGACATTAAGGCAATTCCTGTAGAAAACCGGCCGATAGTGATTACTGATAACTTTTCCACACCTGAGAATATAGGGCATGTTATCCGGCTTGCCGCAAATATTGGTACACTAAAAGTGATAGTTGTGAATGGAGACACCCTGCGACCAAGTAAAATAAGAAAAACCGCAGGAACAGCATTTGACCACCTGCCTATAGAATTCGTCTCTGCTACTGAACTATCTGAACACATCCCGGGAGGATACACTCTAACAGCATTGGAAACTGTGGCGTATGCCGAAAACCTGTTCACCGCAGACCTGCCTGACAAGATGGCACTAATATTGGGAAATGAGAAGTACGGAATAAGTGAAGAGCTGCTTAAGCTCAGCAATAAAAAGATATTTATCCCAATGCCCGGTCCGGTAAAATCGATGAATGTATCTCATGCTGCTGCTGTTTGTCTTTTTTATTGGCTGGGGCATAACCAAACCAATAGACTATAAATATTTTATATTGTAGCATGTTTAAGAAAAAAATAAAGAAGGATTTAAAAAACGAAGATTACACTCAGTCTAAAGCTGAAGATTTTCACTTTGATTTAATTTCAGATTACCACAATAAAAAGCAAAACAAGGGCTTTGTATTGACCAATAGAACCTGTAATGACATTGATTTTGATGAGTTCTTTATGTTTGCTGACCACACAACTTCCATACCCGGGCAGCAATATTTATACAACCATCTTCGTAAAATACCTGAGTCATTTGAACACTTTGAAGAACAGGAAACTACTATTAATTATTACGATAACAATCCGGATAAACAACTTAAAACCGTAAAACTACTCAACCGCATATCTTCTTTTGATGCATACTATATCAACTCCCTGTTTCAGGATGAACATATAAAAGAACCTAAATGGTATTTTGCAATACCAATTTTAGCAATAACTAACCTTCTGTTATTAATAATAATCCCTTTCTATTTAAAAGCGATATTGCCGTTTATTGGAATCACAACTATTAACCTCATTATCCATTATTGGAATAAGCACAATTTGTATCAATATATCAATGCCTTACCTCAATTATCAAAACTCAACTACTCAGCCAAAGAGATACTTAAGATGGAGGCTCCGCATAAAAATACAACCAGAGTTAAGGCTGCAACAAAAATATTAGACACGGTAAGATCACGAATGCTTCTGTTTAAGTTAGAGAATAAAGTTGACACTGACTTTGGAGCAATATTCTGGAGTCTATTGGAGTTTGTGAAAATTATCTTTCTTCTTGAACCATTACTACTTTTCAGTCTGTTAAAGATCATTGATAAAAAGCGTGAAGAGATACACATAGTCTTTTCTTTTATTGGAAATATTGATATGGATATTTCCATCCTGAATTTAAGAAAAGCACTGCCATACTATTGCTTACCTGAGATTTTAAAACCTGACAAAACTATAAATGCTAATGAATTATATCACCCGTTAATTCCGGACTGTGTTAGCAATTCGATATCGTTAAAGGGGAAATCAGCATTACTTACAGGCTCTAACATGTCTGGCAAAACAACTTTCATAAGAACTGTTGGCCTAAATGCCCTGGCAGCTTACACTATTAATACTTGTTTTGCCAAATCATTCTCCCTGCCAAAAATGAACATACTTTCAGCCATACGAATAAGTGATGATTTAATGAATGACAAAAGCTACTATCTTGAAGAGGTGCTTATAGTTAAAGAATTACTAAAAGAGGGTGCTGTTAGCCCCTGTCTGTTTTTGCTGGATGAGTTGTACAAGGGAACTAACACTATTGAACGTATTGCAGCAGGCAAAGCAGTCCTGTCAACATTGAACAGCAGTAGTAATTCGATAGTATTTGCTACAACTCACGACACTGAATTAACAGATTTACTAATAAAAGAATACGACATTTACAATTTCTGCGAGAGTATTTCGAACAGCACTATTGATTTTGACTATCTGTTGAAAAAAGGGAAATTACAACAGACAAATGCAATTAAAATACTTAAGATAAATGGTTATCCCACTGAACTGATTAAGGAGGCAACGGAAATTGCTCAACAGTTAAAGACTAAATAAGATACTGAACTTTTCAATACTTAGGGTTAATCCACCTACTCCTTTCTTATCACTATCTTCACCGGCAGATGGTCGCTAAAGCCGCCGTGGTATTGTGGCCCAAGATAGGTGCGAAATGGCTTTACGCCGGAGTATGACTTATCAGGCTCCAGCAGAAAAGGCAGATTAACAACAGACATACCCTCCGTTTCAAAAGGCTCGTTAAGAAGAGGTTTTGAAACTATTATCTGATCAAAAATATCCCATGCCCCTCTATACTTAATTGTACCTCCTACCCCATCTGACTTATAACTGTATGCCAAGTTAATCAAATCAGCACCTGAATTCTCCCCCCTTGCTCTCAAACTATTATAGACAGCTTCACTCTGTGGCGATTCATTCAAATCACCCATTACAACAATACTACAATCTTTACTGACAGAAAATAACGAATCACAAACCTTGCGCAACTTGCCTGCAACATAAACGCGTTTCCACTCCGAATGCATAGCACCTCCATATTTCGAGGGGAAATGACAAACAAAAATATGCAGGGTATCTTCACCAAAGGCAATTCCCTTAACATAGAGAATATCTCTTGTGAAGAAATTCTTCTCCGAAAGAGTTACAGGAATAGCTCTTTCACTGATTATCTCAAACTTATCTTTACGGTAAAGCAGGACAACATCAACACCTCTTCTGTCAGGAGACTCGTGATGAATAAAACGATATCCCTGTTCGCTAAGGCCTGTCTCCCATACTAGTCTGTTCAGTACTGTTTTGTTTTCAACTTCACACAACCCAACCAGTACGGGCAAATCCCATTGGTTAGATGCAAGTATCACTTTTGCAATTTTATTCACCTTAATATTGTAACGGTAAAATGACCAATGTCTGTCGCCATCAGGCAGAAACTCTTCATCATTTGTTAAAGAGTCGTTATAGCAATCGAAAAGATTTTCAACATTATAAAAAAGAATTGGAAAACTATCGGAGGTGTTACTTTGCGAATATGTAAAACGAAGTGAACTAAAAGAGATCACCCAAATAAAAAGAGATAACAAACAGAAGTTGATTGAACTACTTCTCTTCAAGTCTTTCATAAAGCCCCATATCAGGACCATCATCATCGAAACGGCTGACACCCAGAATATCTTTAGTGACTTCACTTGCAAACACAGGGTTAGCCATATCCTTAACTACAGACAGTGTATCCAGTTGATAATTATATTCAGAACTGTTTATGAAGAAAGGATCTTCATTTTTTATAATATCTACAAAATGATCTTCGTCAGACAGATCCATGTCATCAGTCACTTTCAGTAGGCTGCTTGAGAAGAGGTAGTTTGGTTGAAGACCGATAAGGTCACCATCAGGATACTCAAGATCGAATCCCAGCTCACCAACATTTCGACCATAGATTATACAGTTACGGAATGAGGCATTTTTCAATGGTACAATATTTACCTTACCCTGTTCATCTTTGTAGTAATTATTTATGAATACGGCAGGAGATGAACGGAAAGACCATTCAAAATAGTTTGCAAAGGTGCAGTGAGTAAATTCATAATCACCCCCCACTGTTATTGCCAACGAATGAGTACCACAATCGCCAAACAGACTGTTGGTAACTTTCATTCCTGCACTTTGAGCCAACAGCCCGAAACTGGAGATATGCTCTATTTTAGTATTGTTAATAATTAACGGTTCATCATCATTCAACCCAACTGAATCAGCCAAAATACCCATTAATCCATTTCGTATTACAGCATAGTCAATAGTTGTGCCTGAAGAGCCCGGCAGCAGGTGAATATATCCCCATTGGCCCGGTTTGTCTTCATACCACTCCTCTAACCTGTGGCTGGCAAAAAGTACCGGATCCTCCTTTGTCCCGTTTACCTTAAGTGAGCCCAACACCAACAGACTGGCATCTTTCTGGAAATATAGCCTTGCCCCTGCCTCAATTGTCAGGGTTTGTGTTGTATCTACAACAATATAATCAGATATTAGATAAGGTTTATCTTTTGTAAAAGTTTGAGTTTGTAACCACTCCTTTTTCAACAAAATAACATCCTGTCCGTAAGCTATTAACTTAACGGTCTGCCTGCCTGCACGAGTGGAGATAATTACTGAGTCAGCAACTACAATGGGAGAACTAGAGTGAACAGGATCAATTGTTACCTCAACAAAAATATAGAGGCTGTCATTTGCCCTAACCCGTACATCTGTAAGCTCACTCTCGGCATAGCCGTTAACATTTAACCTGAAGCTGGACTCATCACCGCCGGTAAGTTCAATACCGTCAATTAACAGATCCTCATCGTAAGGATTATAGATAAGAAAATTCTGGGTTGCTGAACCTATGGAGGTAAAAATCGTATCGAACATTACCGTATCAGTAGATAAAGCTACTCCTTCCTGACCACCATGATATACAAACTCCCTTTCACAAGAGAAGAAACCTGCAATCAATGAAATCAACAATATAAATTTAAGCCCCCTACACATAATACTATCCCTATCAACAATTATACAACTATATAAACATCAAAGAATTAAAACCTATTCCCCTTAAATTAACAATCAACAACGTTAACTGTCGCAAATTACTAAAAATCTGTTAATTATTTAGCGATAATCTGAAATCATTACATTTTTTTTTACATTTTTTAACATGCGTGTGAGCAATTGCAGATTATGGCTAATCGAGTAGGTAGGGGGATTACTCCCCCGCCCTCTCACACCACCACGCATGCTCTCGCACGTGGCGGTTTCAATTAATAGTTTAACTTTTCATAATTTAGTGACAAATTAAACAAGTTTTGTTC
>JALVBA010000106.1 GCA_027010905.1 Marinilabiliaceae bacterium | reverse complement strand
CTGATTATCAGGGATTTAACCTAATTTTTTAACACTTTATTTTGCTGATTTTCAACATTTTATGTGTGTTTTTAACGAACTATTGCTTTAACTTTATTATTTATATAATCCGAAACCAATTTAACATGGAAATATTACGAACTTTTGATATCCTTGACGAGTTAAAGAAGAAAAATGACAAACCTGATATTCTTGCTGCAAAACGTGATGGTGCATGGGTAACATTTAGTGTAGACGAATACATTGAATACTCAAAATTTTTCAGCTACGGCCTACTGGCAAAGGGATTTAAGAAGGGTGATAAGGTAGCAACAGTTTCAAACAACAGACCTGAGTGGAACTTTGTAGATATGGGTATGTCGATGATTGGTGTTGTTCATGTGCCAATATACCCCAATATTGGCGAGGATGAATACAAATTCATATTGGAACATTGTGATGCCAAAATGCTGATTGTTTCGGACACAGCTCTTTACAATAAGTTAAAACCAATTGCAGATACAATTGATTCTATTGAGGAGGTTTACACGTTTAATCTAATCGACAATGTACCCCACTGGAGTGATATTACCGATTTAGGAGAAAAAGAGAAGATAAGAAGAAAAGAGGAGCTGTTACAATTAAAAAATTCTATCACTCCTGATGATGTTGTGTCAATAATTTACACTTCAGGGACAACAGGAATGCCTAAAGGCGTAATGCTATCGCACAGAAACTTTATGAGTAATGTAGCAGCTACAGCTCCAAATTTATATTTAACTAAAGATGACAAAGCCCTGAGCTTTTTGCCTCTATGCCATGTGTTCGAAAGAATGGTGAATTATCTGTATCAGCACAAAGGGTGCAGCATTTACTATGCTGAGAGTCTGGGTACGATAGCACAAGACTTGAAAGACATCCAGGTTAGCATCTTTACCACAGTCCCTCGTGTAATTGAGCGTATCTACGACAAGATGGTGTCGAAAGGTAACGACCTGCCGGACTCAAAGAAAAAAATCTTCTTCTGGGCAATGAATTTGGGTGAGAGATATAACATAAAAGCCAGAAACAATATATTTTATGCATCAAAACTAAAAATTGCTCGCAAGCTGGTCTTCTCAAAATGGCAGGAGGCATTTGGAGGCAAAATTAGGTTGATAATTAGTGGTGGAGCAGCACTTCAGCCACGGCTAAGCCGCCTCTTCTTTGCTGCTGGCATGCCTCTGATGGAAGGATACGGATTGACTGAGACATCTCCGGTGATAGCTGTCAATCATCTTAATGGCAAAGGGAATCTATACATCGGGTCTGTTGGGCCGGTACTGGAAAATGTTACGGTTAAAATTGATGATGAAGGGGAGATACTTGTTAAAGGCCCTAATGTTATGAGAGGCTACTACAAAGATGAAAAAACCACGAATGAGGTTATTGATGGTGATGGGTGGTTCCATACAGGTGATATCGGGAAGCTGATAAAGGGGAAATTTCTGGCAATTACCGATCGTAAGAAAGAGATGTTTAAGCTATCGAATGGTAAGTACATTGCTCCTCAGTCGATAGAGAATCTTTTTAAAGAGTCCAATTTCATAGAGCAGCTTATGGTTATTGGTGAGAGCGAGAAATTCTCCAGCGCAATAATCTCTCCTAATTTTGATTTTCTTCACAAATGGGCTTACGATAACAAAATACATTTCCGTGACAACAAGGAGTTGGTAAGTAATGAAAATGTAAAATCTCTTTACCAGAAAGAGGTGGTCAGACTAAATAAACTAATAGGTAAGCATGAAGAGATTAAACGCTTCAGGTTAGTTTGTGAAGCATGGACATCTGGCAATGGTGAACTTTCTCCCACTTTAAAATTGCGTAGGCGAATATTGTATAGGAAGTATGGAGATATTATCAGAGATATATACTCCTATGGAGCCGGAGAGGAAAACAGAGGGGCTATCAGCTTTTAGTTACTCGAACAGAAAACCGTAGGGGCGCTGAATTGCACTCTCCAGCTCGCGTAGACTAACATTACGTCCGAACCGGAAGTACTCTTTCTGTTCAAAAAATATCAATATGGTTGGCACGGCGAATACCTGTTTAGAAGCTGCTTCGTCGGGTTGATGCATGGTATTTACGTACACAAACTTCATTCCGGGAAAACTGTCATTCAGCAACTCCTTAATTTTGGGCTTTAACACTTTACACACATTGCAATTGTCATGAGAAAAATATATCAGCAATGCATCATTTTCAGCAACCTCTTTCTCCAAATCAACATCTATGTAACCTTCGTTATTTTTCATCAATAATATTTTTGCGCAAAAGTACAATTTTATAGTACAAGACCAAATAATCCGATTACACTACTAAATATTATTATAAGGTGCTACGGGGAATTATGGCTATATATTTATTCTATTAAGTAAATTCATAAATGGATGATATTTTACACACGAATTTCACGATTTTTTAGTTGCCAACAAGCCTTTTAAAGTGGCCTCTTTCAAGTTGTACTTGGAGTGTGTTTGGAGATTTAGGGAGATTGAGAAGCTCCGAGGAACGAGGAAATCCTTTAGATTTGTATTGATTTAATTGTTAAGTTTAAAACCTACCGATAAGAGTAAAAGTGAACTATGAGGAGATCTAATCTTTAAGGATTTTTGAGCGAATAAGTCTTTTACTCTTTCGCTGAAAAGCACCAATTAGAATTTTAAGTTTTCAGGCTTATTAAAGGATTTAGTATTCTTCAACAACTCGGTCAATTTTATTAATCATTAATTATGTAAATTTATGAAATACAATTGGTTTATTGGTATTGATATATCAAAAAAACGTTGGATTTTACTTTGTACAATCCAAAGGAGCAAAAGAAGTCTGTCCATACAAAACTAGACAACAACAGAACTGGATTCAAACAACTTTCTAAATGGTTAAGAAAAATGAAAGTTGATATCAAGGAGGTCTTATTCTGCATGGAACATACAGGTATCTACGGCTTAGAGCTATCTGTGTTTTTTGAAGAACAAGGGCTAGCATATTCGGCTATTTCACCATTAGAAATGAAGCGTTCTTTTGGATTGACAAGAGGTAAGAATGACAAAATTGACTCATTCAAGATTTCACGTTATTGTTATCTCCATGCTAGTGAGTTAGAGTTAACCCATCTGCCTTCAAAAAAGGTACAAGGTTTAAAAGTCCTTTTAAATGAAAGGATGCGAGTTGTGAAAATGCAAACAGTTGAAAAGCAAACAATGACAGAGCTTAAAGGGATCAGCTCTGAATCATCTGTTAAAAGGGCAAACAAAAGATTAGCAGCATTTAAAGAACAGATAGACGAAATAGAAAAAGATATTGAGTCGTTGATAAACAAGGATGAGAGTTTAAAAAAAAACTATAATTTAGTGAAAAGTATTGTGGGTCTGGGAATGGTAAATACAGTAATATTCCTGGTACACACCAATAACTTTACTAATTTTTCAGATGGTAGAAAATACGCATGCTATGGAGGAATAGCTCCTTTTGAATATAGTTCCGGAACAAGCATCCGAGGCAAAACAAGGGTCAGCAAACTGGCTAATAAAAGCGTTAAAGCAAACCTTACGCAAGCAGCTAGGTCCGCAGTTCAGCATGATCCCGAATTGAAAAAGTATTATAAGAGAAAAGAAAAGGAGGGAAAAGAGCATGGAGTGATAATGAATGCTATAAAATTTAAAATGATATTACGAGCATTTGCTGTTGTCAAAAGAGGCACACCTTATGTGAAATTTAGACAAGCTGGGTAATTTATTATTCGGGCAATGTGAGCCAGAGGAGTTGTTCGGCCATTTATATCAGGTTCGATACCTGATATAAATGAAAAGGAGTATACCTAAAATGAAGTATACTCTTTCGTCTGACTTTCGGTATAAAGTTTCACCATCAGTCGTCGTTCGGCAAAACAAAGATACTATTAAAAAAAGGTTGAAAAAATTTTGGTTTTATCTTAGAATTCGCTCAACCGAACTTAATTTTCAAAAGCATGGAGAGTGCTATTGTAAATAAGCCTTGACTTTTTTGCCTGTCCCGCATGGCGGGATTTCGTTGGCGCCTGTCCCGCACAGCGGGGTGTCAAGACAAAAATGAAAGGCGTATCAAAAAGGCAGGTATTCTTTAGTTAAAAGTTTGTGTTTGAAAAATATAAGCCTTTTTCACGGAGGACTAGTTAGAAAGGCCTAGAAGAAAACTGAAAACGGTGTAGTGAGGGTATTTGTTACGACTTCCCCCGGGTTGCATCCGGGGTTATTATTGTTCAACTTACCGATAAATCGGCACAGGCTCTTCGGAGTATATTTTAGTAGACCTGATAGATGAGGAACAATCTCCCGTAGAGGGAAAGTAAAGAGATAACTTTTATCTCTTCTTCAGCCCCACCGCCAGAGCAGCTCCTGAAAGTACTAAAAAGGCTCCCACGTACGAAAGAGCGGTAAAGGAGCTAATCTCAATCCATTGAATATTAAAAAACAGAAGCCCCTCTAAAATAACAAATGTAATAATGGGATTAAGAGTGATAATCATACTAATCCTGTTGGCTTCGGCATATTTAAAGGCCATCGACAATGAGCCATAGGCTGCTACTGTGTTCAAGCCAAGCGAGATTAGCAACACCCAGATATACCAGGGATACGTTCCCATAAACAGAGAGAAGTCTGCAAAAGGAATAAAGAGCAGAACGGGCAATCCATACAAAAACAGGTTTACCTGCTGAGCCGGCCATTTGCGCACAAGAACTTTAATAATTACTGCGTAAGCTGCCCATGCTATTGCAGCGGACAATATCCAGATAGCACCTCTGTTCAGCATCGCTTCGTTAACAACAAGCTCTTTCAGCTGCTGATAGTAGAATAGCCCAAACCCTGCACCTGCAATCACAAACCCTACTCCACGTATCAGACTTAACTTCTCCTTAAAAAAGAGAAAGCCGGCCAATCCCAATGTTATTGCTCCCGATTGAACCAGCACTTGTGTGATTCCCGGCCCGACATAGTTCACACCCTGCATAAATCCAATGTAGTTGTAACCTAAAAGCAGTGCTGCCAAAACTAATAACAAAGGTGGCTTATACAAAATTTTCAGCCATGCCGGCCTTACAATTGCATAATAGATAGTTATCACATTAAAAGCCACAAAAAAACGAAACCATACAATGGTAAACGAATCAAAATATTTCAATGCAACTTTTAGAGCTACCGCCAGCACACCCCATAGCCCGGCAGTAATTCCAGCAAATATTAAACCTTTTGTTTGATTGTTGTTCTCCATTGAATATGCCTAAAAGGGTATCTGATTAGTAGTGCAAAAGTAAACTAATTATATCCTAATACATCTTTTAATTCCTTTATAATTTAACATTATATTAATATAATTTTTTAATTTTATGGGCGGATTAAACTATCTTTGTGCAAAATTAAAATATAACTAACTATGAAAAAGTTAATCACCCCTATTCTATCCCTGACTCTTGCTCTATTTGTAATTGCCCTTTTCCCATCATGTCAGGGAGGAACTAAGAAAAAAGCCGCTACAGGTTCTGAAGTTGAGAAAGAAGTTGTGAAAAGTGAAGTAGAGAAGGTTATATACCCTCTACCTACATCATTTGAAGTTACCAAAATGCTTAACCGCATTGAGGCCTCGTACATATTCACTCTGTGTAACCCTCCTGAGAATGTTGACAATAACATTACTGAGAAGAAAAAAGCTTTAGCTCTTGGGGTATATGGTGCTGACCTAAGTTATTCAAGCACATACAACCAAAAACAGCGAATTCTTGAGTATATGAATGTATCGAAAAAGCTACTTGAAGAGTTGGATATTGCCGCTGCTGTTGACCCAAATATTATTGAGAAGATAGAGAATGCTGAGAATGACAAAGATAAACTAATAGATATTATCACCAATTCGTATTACTCAACTTACGTCTACCTACACAAGAACGACAGAGAGCCGGTATCTCTGCTTATCATGTCGGGGAGTTGGATTGAGGCACTTTACATTGCCACTCATATCTCGGATGAGACTTTTAATAACAAAGAGATGATAACCATCATCATGAATCAGAAAAAGCATCTAACAAAACTGATGTCGCTGCTTAAAGCATACAAAGACAACTCATCGGTAAATGAGGTTATTGAAATCCTCACTCCTTTAACCAATATCTACACAGGATTTGACGAAGGAAGTATCACAAAAGAACAGATAAAAGAGGTTGCAAAAGAGGTAAAGATTGCCAGAACAAAAATTATAACATAGTATTGAAACGCAGAAAACAGAGGGAGGTATCTTATTCAGCCTCCCTTTTTTTTACTGAATTTTAAACTCAACTTTAACACGCAGAACCCTGCCACGCCATGAGTGAACTCCTGCTTGAAGCTCTTATGCAGCTATTTGCTTTACTTACCGATGTAAGTAAGGAGAAGGAGATTGGCAAAGCAAGATTAAAAGTTGAATCCTTTCTAGAATTTGTATTCAACAGCGATTATGTTGCAGCCAGCCTGAAGAAGTACGATTTATACCTCGAGAAATACCACAAATACACCTTTAGCGAAAGCAGTACAAAACGTCAACAACAGACAAATTACAACTTCGACAAGCTGGAGCAAATCTGCAATCAGCTAAACGAAGAGATGGAAGCTGAGAGTAAGTACATACTTATAACTCTGATGCTAAATTTTATTCAAAAAGATAGTGTTGTCCCTGAAGAGGAGCATTTTGTCGACACATTGGCATCATACCTACAATTAGACATAGCTGATTACAAGAACCTTAAACACTTCATCCTGCATAATCCTGAAGACATAAAGGATAAGGGTTCAATACTGCTCATAAGCGGAGAGAAGAGGCCACCTTACCCCGGCATCAAACACATACATAATCACCGACAGCAGATTCTGGTTTGGATTTTACACATCAAAAGTACAAACTCATTCTTTTTCAAACATTCAGGAGAGCGCAACCTCTATCTTAACGGACATAAGATTGAGCAAAACAAAGCCCAACGACTACTGCCCGGAGGAGTACTAAAAACATCGAGAGTAAATCCGGTATACTACAGTTCAGTAGCAGAGAAGTTTATTACCCGAAAGGGGAAGGGACGAATAATATTCAGAGCTTTAGACGTGGAGTATAAGTTTAATAACAATCAGACCGGTATTCACAAATTCAGTTTTACAGGCCGGTCAGGACAGTTGGTGGGAATAATAGGTGGCAGTGGCACCGGCAAGTCCACGCTGCTGAATGTGTTCAATGGGAGTCTTAAACTATCTAACGGCAAAATAATTATTAACGGCCATGAGTTAACCGGAGATAACGAAACTCTTAAAGGAGTTATAGGATACGTCCCTCAAGATGACCTTCTGAAAGAGGAGTTAACAGTATTTGAGAATCTCTATTTCAATGCACGCCTCTGCTTCAGTCATTTAAAAAAGACAGAGATTATCAAAGTTGTTGAACAGGCACTTTACGATTTCGACCTTGTGGAAGCGAGAGATTTGGTTGTTGGTACTCCTCTGAACAAAATAATAAGCGGAGGGCAACGCAAGCGGTTAAACATTGCGCTTGAACTAATTCGCGAACCATCAATTCTGTTTGTTGATGAACCAACCTCCGGGTTATCCTCTATGGATTCGGAGAAGGTAATGATTCTACTCAAACGCCAGTCGCTGAAAGGGAAACTTATTGTTATTAACATTCACCAGCCAAGCAGCGA
This sequence comes from Marinilabiliaceae bacterium, assembly GCA_027010905.1. Classification (GTDB taxonomy): domain Bacteria; phylum Bacteroidota; class Bacteroidia; order Bacteroidales; family Marinilabiliaceae; genus JAADEM01. The sequence goes on along the minus strand of JALVBA010000106.1, from coordinate 2,984 downwards.
CCTTTATAAACTAATTGATAAGCTACTGATAATAGATAAGGGTGGCCGCATAATCTTTAATGGTAATCCACTGGATGCTATTGTTTATTTCAAGAAAGCTGCTAAGTATGTCAATCCCGAAGAGAGGGAGTGTTCGGTTTGTGGTAATGTGAAAACAGAGCAGCCTCTTCGTATCATTGAGGCACGAATGGTAAATCCCAATGGACGACTTATCAGGAAAAGAAAAGTGAGTCCTGAGGAGTGGTACGATTTGTACATCAATAATTTTGAGAAGAAATTCAACTGGAAAAATATTCCCAAACTTATCTACAGAAAAGAGAAGCTACCCTCTAACCTCTACAACATCCCGGGCAGGCTGCAGCAGTTTGCCCTCTTCGCAACAAGAGATGCTCTCTCAAAAGTAAAAGACAGGCAGTATGTAATAATAAATCTGCTCATAGCTCCTCTTCTTGCAATCATTTTAAGTCTTTTCACAAAGTTCAATCACGGTACTCCTGAAGACCCCCTTGCATATATTTTCGGCATGAATGTTAATATACCTGTTTACATCTTCATGAGTGTGATTGTTTCCATATTCATTGGGCTAAACATTAGTGCTGAAGAGATAATAAAAGACAAGCGCCTGCTTCAGAGAGAGTCATTTCTTAATCTGAGCCGGTTTAGCTACCTGAATAGTAAGATACTTATACTTTTCACCATATCGGCTTTTCAAACCCTCAGCTTTGTATTAATAGGAAACACCATCCTTGAGATACACTCAACAACATTTTACTACTGGTTGATTATCTTCTCCACTGCTGCACTTGCCAATATGCTGGGATTAAATATCAGTAGCGGGCTTAGCTCCGTTGTTGCAATATACATTACAATTCCGTTAATCATCATTCCTCAACTTCTTTTTAGTGGAACAATAGTTCCGTTTAACAACCTACATCAGCACTTCTCAAGTCAGGAGTATGTACCTATTGTTGGCGATTTGATGGTCTCCAGATGGTCATACGAGGCACTAGCTGTAAATGAGTATGAGAATAACAGGTATGAAAAAATATTTTTTGATATCGACAGAAAGAAGAGTGTTGCAGCATACACATCGGGTATCTGGGTGCCTGAGCTTAAAAAGATTAACGACAAATGCTATAACTATCTTAAAACTAACAACACCAGACTGCTTGAGAAGGAATCGTCACTTTTGTTTAATGAGCTGAAAAAACTAAAACGAATAAACAAAGATTGCAGCATACTCCGGGAACTTCAATTAAACAGAGGTTATGACCTTACACTTCACAATCAAACAGACTCAGTTCTTACAAAACTGAAGGTGGTTAATCATGCTAAATATAAAATATTTGTTGCACGAAAGGACAGCCTAATGCAGGTTCTTTCGCACAAATTGGGTTCTACTGAAGAGCTAAAACAGTTTAAGCAGAAGTATAATAATGAGGCACTTGAGAAGCTGGTTTTAAATAAAACAGAATTTCAGCAAATTGAAATAACTGACAGGGCTATTATCCCATTGAGAAATCCAATATTCATGCCTCCAACTTCAAAATGGGGAAGGTCGCACTTCTACACATCAAAAAAATCCATTGTAGGGATAACTATCCCTACCACTATTTTTAATCTAATTATCATCTGGCTGTCAACAATTATCCTGTACATCACTCTCTACTTTAATCTGTTGCGAAAAGTAATTAATTATTTTGAGACCTTTAAGAAAAGGAAGCTGCACAAAAGGGTGCAAAAAATGACTACCTAAATTACCCCAAACCATTTAACCACCTTTTTTTAAATAAAAAAAACCCAACGAATTATTACTCGCCGGGTTTCTTGTTTTATAAATAATGTTTTCTTTTTGAAGAATCGTCTCACACAATAATCAGCAATTTAGTTTCCATTAATCACTCTGTACTCTGTCCTCCTGTTAACCCGATGCTGCACCTCTGAGCATTGAACACCATTGGAACAATTGTTTTTCAGTTTTGTTTCCCCATAACCTTTGGATATCAGTCTTGTCGAACTCATACCTTTGGAAATTAGATAATTTTTAATGGCATCAGCTCTTCTTTGAGACAAGGCTAAATTGTATTCATCTGAACCTCTTGAGTCAGTATATGAAGTAAGTTCCAAACTAATACCTGGCTTCTCATTGAGAAGAGTTATCAGTACATTGTCAATTTTTCTTTTAGCTTCAGGCCTTAATTTAGCACTGTTAAAATCCCATAAAATATCTAATTCATTGCCTTGCACTAAACTACATTCAATTTCTTCCCAAGTATTAATACCACCTTTTTTTACCAATACTTGTTTTGTTATGGTTTTATATTTAGCAGGGATTGTTTCTTTTACAATTTTTGCCGGCTCATCTAAAACCTGTCTTTTGATAGTAGCATATTTAGCTGGAATTTCTACTTCTTCCACCCATTCCTTTTTAACAACTACTTGTTTCTTGTATGATGATTTAATTTCAGATTTTGTATTTTCTGTCGTTGAGGCATCAGAGACCAATGTCTTAATTGGGATATCTCTATATTGCTCTGGCTTCTCTTTATAACAAAGAACTTGACAATCTTCCGGATTTGGGGATGTGCATTCTGAATAAGTTGTGTATTCCCAGCCGCTTGTTTTTGGGAATGTCAAAACAGTTTTTGAGTCACTACCAAATTTTGCCGGAACTACAGTCAATACCTTTTCTTTTTCTTTCTTTACATATGGTACTTCTTTCCACTCATATTCAGCAGGATGATAAATTAACTTCTTGCTGGCTTCCTTTATTAAAACTTTTTCGCTCACCCATTTGTAAGTAGCAGGAACGATCTTTAGTACTGTGTATGCAGGATTAGTTTCGATTGTAACCTCTTCTGTTGAGAATTCATCATGCGTAACACATTTTACATAACATTTTCCAGGCTCGGGATTTGCGGGTAAACCATCTTGTGCATTAGTTTGCTGTGCAAACAATACTGTCAGTGCGAATAGTAATAAGT
>JALVBA010000105.1 GCA_027010905.1 Marinilabiliaceae bacterium | reverse complement strand
GAAAAATACAGTATACATGTAAAAATAACCTTGGAAAAAAGCAAGCTGTTGATTTTTTCTAATCTAATGTTTAATTGTTCAAATTGATTATTTTTGTGTAGATGTAATTATTAACTTAATTTGGATAATTGATAATAAAAAACTGGATAACAGCTTTTCGACTGCGTACACTACCGCTCTCTCTTTCAACGATTTTTATGGGTAGTTTCTTGGCATACTTCTATGGTTTATTCCGTTGGGAGGTACTGTTGTGGGCGTCATTGACTACTCTCTTTCTACAGGTTCTCTCGAACCTTGCAAATGATTATGGTGATTACGTTACCGGTGTCGATGGTGAGCATCGTCAGGGGCCTGACCGGATGATGCAGAGCGGGAGAATTACAGCTAAGTCAATGAAAAGGGCAATTACGCTCTTCTCTGTTTTCTCTTTCCTTACAGGTATTATACTTCTTTATGTCACCTTTCACGGCAAGATTAATTTTATTTTTGTAATTTTTATTTTGGTTGGCCTGGGGGCTATTGCTGCTGCTATGAAGTATACCATGGGTAAGAATCCGTATGGATATCGCGGAATGGGCGACCTGTTCGTTTTTATCTTTTTTGGACTCGTTGGCGTGATGGGTACATATTTTCTACATACATTGGAGCTGACCGGTTATGTTTGGCTGCCGGCCGTTTCAGTTGGATTGTTAAGTAGTGGAGTGCTGAATGTGAATAATATCAGGGATGAGAAGAGCGATGAAGTATCAGGGAAGAATACTTTGGTGGTAATGATGGGAGGGAAGAAAGCAAGAGTATACCAATTGATTTTAGTAAGTTTTTCTCTGTTGTTACTCATTTTGTTTACCACTCTTCAGTTTGTTTCATATTGGCAATTCCTGTTTCTGCTTACGCTACCCGGATTTATTTTACACCTTAAAACAGTACTAACCAGCTATGACCACTCAAAGCTTGACCCTGAGCTGAAACGCCTCGCACTACTCACTTTTGTTACTGTTGTTCTATTTGGTATAGGAGTAGTAATTGGTTGATGTTATTCGTTTTGAATTTAGCTTCTTTGAGATTTAGTTATCTACAATGATTTAATTATCCCGTCTAATTTGCAATTGTATTGCAAATTAGACGGGATAATTGTATATTTGTCATGAGATGAATGTATATAAAAGAAAATATCAGAAAGAGATACTTAGGCTATGTTCCTATTTTCCTGTTATTGCAATTGTAGGCTCACGTCAGGTTGGTAAGACAACATTGGCAAAACTTGTAAGTAAGCAGATTGATAAAGAGGCTGACTATCTCGATTTAGAGCTTGAATCAGATATTAGTAAACTTGAAAATGCAGAACTCTATTTCAATAGGAATAGTGGTAAATGTATTATCATTGATGAGGTACAACTTCGTGCTAATTTATTTCCATTGATTCGTGCAATAGTTGATAAAACAGGAGATAATTGTCAGTTCATAATTACCGGCTCAGCTTCACCAGAACTGTTACGACAAAGCACAGAGAGCTTGGCCGGTAGGATTGCTTATGTTGAGATTCAACCATTTTCAGTTGACGAACTTCCAAAAGACATTACAATAGAACAGCATTGGTTTAGGGGAGGATTCCCTATGGCTCTATTTGCTCCAAATGACTCTATTGCTTCTGAATGGGTTGAAAACTTTGTGAAAGCTTATGTGGAAAGGGACTTGAGAATGCTTGGATTGCCTGTTGAGCCACCATTGCTAAGACGGTTTTGGACAATGCTTGCATATATGCATGGTAATATTATAAGTTATTCAACTATTGCTAATTCTCTTGGGATTACGGTGAATACTGTAAAGAAGTATCTTGATTTTTTTGAGCATGCATTTCTAGTAAAACGTCTATCTCCTTATTATTCAAATGTTCAGAAACGATTGATAAAATCACCCAAGATATTAATCAGTGATACGGGTATCATGCACTATTTGCTTGGGATAATAAATGTTAGTGTATTGTATGGAAATCCGGCTCTCGGGAATTCTTGGGAGGGGTATTGTATTATGCAGATTTTTAGTGTAGTAAAGAATCGCTTTAACGTTTCATTTTATCGTACAAAAGATGGAGCAGAATGTGATTTGGTGTTGAAAAAGGGTGAAGTGGCTGAGTTTGCTATTGAAATAAAGTACTCCTCAAGTCCAAAGTTGACAAAGGGAAACACAGAAGCTTTTAAAGCAATAAACGCGAAAAAAAATTATGTGGTAATTCCTGAAGGGGATGCATATCCGTTAAGAGATAATGTTGATGCCATTGGCATTAGGGAGTTTATAGTCATGATGCAAGAATGTATTGCTAATAATTAAGTATTTCTGATATGATTCAAGCAGATGTAAAAAAACACACTTTCATTTTTAAAACTCCAGGAGGTACGTCGCGCGGAGTATTGCACACTAAGGATAGTTGGTATATCAGGGTGTGGGATGATAAACGTGAGGATATAAAAGGTGTAGGCGAATGTTCTATAATCAGAGGCCTGAGTTACGACGACCGTCCCGGATATGAGGAGAGACTGAAACAGCTTGTTCAGGACATTAATGATTCTGGTGAGGTTCTATTTGCCGGACTGGAAGAGTTTCCGTCAATATTTTTCGGATTAGAGACAGCAATGATGGATATGCACTCGGGAGGAAAAAGGATTCTGTTTCCCTCAGAATTTACCGAAGGAGAAGCATCAATCCCTATCAATGGATTGGTATGGATGGGAACTCCGGATTTTATGTGGAAACAGATTGAGGAGAAGATAGCATCCGGATTTAGTTGCATTAAACTGAAGATAGGTGCTATTGACTTTGAAGCGGAGTTGGATATTCTAAAGAAGATAAGAAAAAGGTACGATACGAAAACCATCGAATTGCGTGTTGATGCAAATGGTGCATTCAATTCAGGTGATGTGTGGCAAAAACTAAACCGGCTAGCAAAATTAGATATTCACTCAATTGAACAACCTATAAAAGCAGGTAACGTGGAGTTGATGGAGGAGTTGTGCCGAAATACTCCACTCCCTATTGCTCTTGACGAGGAGTTGATAGGAGTTATTGACTCTGATGAAAAAAGTGAGCTATTGAAATTTATAAAACCGCAATACATTATTTTGAAACCAAGTATGCTCGGGGGAATTGAGAAGAGTGAGGAATGGATAGAGATTGCTGAGAAAAATGAAGTTGATTGGTGGGTAACTTCGGCACTTGAAGGGAATATTGGGCTAAATACTATTGCACAATGGGTTTACGAACAGGAGAACCCTCTTCCTCAAGGCCTCGGTACGGGACAGCTTTTTACAAACAATATAAAATCGCCGCTAAAAATAGATAATGGTGAATTGTGGTATGCTGCAGGTATCGGTTGGAGAGAGATTTGATTAATATTTTTTGACCTTTATTGCGATACTGCTAAAATCCCAAAAAAAACAATGATTAAAACTTCGAAATACGGAATAGGTGAGCTGAAAGAACTCTCTTCTCAAAAAATGACTGATATTAATCTACCCCAGTGGGAAAGGGATATTTATGGTTTTATTTTAGAGTGGATAGATGATGATAATACTATTGGGGTACAAACTTCAGGCACTACCGGTAAGCCGCGTAAATTCAGAGTCTCTAAGGAGTCTATGGGAATTTCAGCTCGTAAGACGTTGAATTTTTTTAAGCTTAATCCGGGTGACTTAGCACTATTATGCTTGTCGCCAAATTATATTGCAGGTAAACTAATGATAGTTCGTGCCCTTATTGGTGAGCTTGACCTTGTAATAGAAGAGCCCTCGGGTACACCATTAGAAAACATTGATAGAGATATAGATTTTGTAGCAATGGTGCCTATGCAGGTGCAGAAACAGATTCAGATTAATCATGAGGCTTTTAAAAAAGTGAAAAAACTGATTATAGGAGGAGGAGAGGTTTTACCATCACTGAAGGAGGAGTTACAGGGTATCTCAACTGAGGTGTGGGAGACTTACGGAATGACAGAGACACTCACACATATTGCTCTTAAAAAGCTAAATGGTAAGGGGAAATCAGATTGGTTTATACCTCTACAGGGGGTTACCGTTAGCGAAAATGGTGATAATTGCCTCGAAGTGGAGGTTGAAGGTGTCACTACCGGCAGGTTAACAACGAGTGATGTTGTTGAGTTCAATAAGTATGGACATTTTAAAGTTATTGGCAGAGCTGACGATGTGATTAATACAGGTGGGATAAAAGTTTTTCCTAGTGAGTTGGAGAAGAAGATTGGGGAGTGGATATCACAACCTTTTATTATCAGTTCTGTGCCAGATGAAACTTTGGGTGAAAAAGTGGTGTTGGTAATTGAGAGCGATACTTTTAATGTTACGGAGTTAAAGACGAATTTGAAGAATCTTGAATTTTATGAAACTCCAAAAGATATATTTTTTATCCGGCAGCTCTCCCGTACTGATACAGGTAAAATAGTAAGAAGAGAGGTTCGGAGAATGATAAGTTGAATTTAAATAAATTATTTTACTTCAGATTATGAAAGAAATCATATATGTTTTAATTTAAAATTGTTTCTTTTGTGCTTTAGTACTTAAATGTGCAATGAAAATATTGTATAACTTAATTAGATATTAAAATGAAAATAAGATTTGTAACATCGTTATTTGTCTCTCTTTTTGCCGTTTCACTAATGGCGCAGGATAACAAGAAAGAGGTAAAAGAGGAGGAGGGATATATATTTACAACTATTGTTGACCTGCCGGCAACATCGGTAAAAAACCAGTACCGCTCGGGTACATGTTGGAGTTTTTCTGCACTTTCGTTTATAGAGTCAGAGATGTTAAGGATGGGTAATGATTCTGTTGATCTGTCTGAGATGTTTGTCGTGCGTCATTGCTACTCTGATAAAGCAACAAAGTATGTACGCTTGCATGGCTCATTGAATTTTAGTGGAGGCGGTGCTTTTGGTGATGTAACCTATGTCCTGAAAAATTACGGTTTGGTACCTGAATCTGCGTATAAAGGGCTGAATTACGGACAGGATAATCATGTTCACGGTGAAGTTGACGAGGTTTTGAAAGATTATGTTGATGGTGTAATTAAGAATAAGAACAAAGAGTTGTCTACTGCCTGGCATAACGGTTTTGAGGGTGTTTTGGATGCCTACTACGGTGACTTGCCCGAAGAGTTTGAGGTGGATGGTAAAAAATACACTCCAAAAACTTATGCTGCCGAGGTTGTTGAAATTGATCCTGACGACTATGTCCAGCTTACATCCTATACACACCACCCGTTTTATGAGTCGTTTGTTATTGAGGTTCCTGACAACTGGTTGTGGGAAGAGGTTTATAATCTGCCACTTGATGAATTTTATGAGGTATTTCAACATGCCTTAAAAGAGGGATATACAATTGCCTGGGGAGCTGATGTGAGTGAAAAGGGATTCTCCTTTTCAAAAGGTCTTGCTATTGTGCCTGAGACTGACATTGCCGAGATGTCGGATAGTGAACGCTCTAAATGGGAAAAGCTCTCAAAAGCAGAAAAGCAGAAAGAGATGTACAGTTTTGATAAGCCTGTAAAGGAAAAAGTTATTACTCAGGAGTTGAGGCAGAAGGCCTTTGACAACTATCAAACAACCGATGATCATGGGATGCACATTACCGGAATGGTCAAAGATCAGAACGGAACAATCTACTACAAGGTTAAAAATTCATGGAATACCAACAATAAGTATGATGGATATTTCTATGCTTCAGAAGCATTTGTTCTGTATAAAACAATGAATATCATGGTTCATAAGGATGCACTTTCGAAAGATATCAAAAAGAAACTCGGTATAAAGTAACAAATTACCACCTTTTTGAGTTCTTTACCATTAGGTTTATTGTTCTGTTAAAGTCATTTTCATCAATCAAATCCTCAATGAAAATATGCATCCTGTACTTCCAGTAGTGTTTTGGGTCTGATGGTACATTTATCTGTTCATCCTGAGTGTTGTCACTGCGAATCTCCCCGCTTATGGCAAGCAAATCCTGAAGAGGGAATATAGCCCACATTGAAGGAGAGAGCAGATGTCTGTTTATAATATCTTGGCAAAGCCAGGGCTCGGCAAAATAGGGCATCTCACCCTGATGGCCAAGTTGATGATTGTAGTATCGTTGCGATGCAGCCCTATCCTCTTCCCACCATCCTCGAATGGTTGAGGTGTCGTGTGTTGATGTTGTACAAACTGATAGGTATGGAGTATTTTTAGGGTCGGCAAATTCAATGTTTTCATCTTTAGGCATTCGTTGAATCTCCAGACTCAGGATACTTAACTCCTGCATTACTTCAGGTACTGAGGTCGGAATCATTCCCAGATCTTCACCGCAAACCAACATCTTTGTGCTGTTTGTAAGCGATGGAAGCTTCTTCATCGCCTCTTTCCGCCACAGCTCTTCGTGCCGGTGATGGTAGTAGTTTATATAGAGTTTCTCAAGTGCAATTTTCTGTTCGTTGTCAAGCTCGCTGTATGAATATGTTGAATGCATTGAAACAGCCGGGTGGAAGGTTTCTATCTTGTCATCTGCCGGAATAAGAATAACCTCAGCAGCTAATCTAAGTAGTCCAGAGAGTATAAACCTATCCTCCTCACTTAGATTCTTAGAGTTATCAATGCTTTTGAAGTGGTTTTTGATTTTACGTTGAGTGTTAAATTCATCCTTTAGTTGGTAAATGGTTAGTTCAGACTCAGTGAGATAGAGTTTTTTTACTTTGTTGGCATAGCCATCAAAAATTGTTTTTAATAGGTGCTCACGAATGTAGGGTTGGCACAATCGCTGGTAATCAATCCAGATTCCGGCAGACTGCAGTTCATCTCGCGTAAAAGGTGTTGCCGGGCTGAAATGTCCCATGATTCCCTGGGTAGTCTCAACCGGAATTTCCCATATTCGAAAGAATCCTAGTATGTGGTCGATGCGATAGACATCAAAATATTCAGCCATGTTTTTCAGCCTTGTTTGCCACCACCGGTAGTTGTCTTTTCTCATCTCATCCCAATTGTAGGTAGGAAATCCCCAGTTTTGTCCGCTAATAGCAAATTTGTCGGGAGGTGCTCCTGTTTGCATATTAAAGTGAAAGAGTTTCGGACTGCTCCATGTTTCGGTACTATAACGCCCTACGCCAATTGGTAGGTCTCCCTTCAGCGAAATTCCTTTCCTTCGGGCATAGTGACCTGCCTCCTTCAGCTGTTTGTTGAGATGATATTGAATGAAATGCCAGAATGAGATTTCACGATATGCTTCTGAATCTTCATTTGTTAGAGCAGCAATCTTTCGTTTAGAGTATTTAGCGTTCTCTTTCCAATAACTAAAATTTACTGTTCCATGCTTATCCCTTAAGTAACAAAAAGCAGAATAAGGTTGTAACCATTTTTTATTATTTGAGATGAATTTAATGAAAGCGTTCTCTTTTAGTATTGTATTTTCATGCTCTTTGAAAAGCTGTCTTGCATACTCTATCTTATTTTTGAGAACAGCTGTATAATCAACATCATGTTTTTTATTCAGTTCAGCTTGCAACTGCTCATATTTCATCCTACTCTTTTTGCTCTTCAGTTTGCCCATCTTGAAGATATTAAGGTAGACAGGATTAAGGGCAAAAACAGAGATTGTTTTGTAGGGGTATGAGTCTAAAAATGAGTAGTTGGCTGTAGTGTCATTTATAGGCAGAATCTGAATTACCTTCAATCTGGTTTTCTCAGCCCAATCTGTTAAGAGTTTCAGGTCGGTAAAATCGCCTATGCCAAAACTGTTTTTTGTTTTTAATGAGAAAACCGGAATGCTCACTCCGGCACCTCTGAACCTATAATCGTTAAAGTGTATCTTGCTGTCATTAACTATGCAGTGGCACGGCTCATTCGTTGTGTTAAAATCAATGATATGATTATATCCGGTCTCCCAATGAGTGATTTTGCCGGTTATACTATTTAATATTACATATTTGTACTCAATGGGTTGTTTAATATGTTTTGTGTTTAGGGCAACTCTCCACTCCGGATAGTTGTAGCTATTTAACCTGAGAGCCTCTTTCTCATTCCACATTCCCAATTCGGGAATATTGCCACTTATCCCTAATGTGTAGTTTTTGTCAATGGGAGTAAATTTTATTCTGAAATCAAGAATGTATCTCCCTGTGGGCGGAAAATGTAGTCTGTGACTCTTAGCCTCACTTCTATTGAAAAGGATATCTGAAAATATGGATGATTCCCACAATCTCTTCTCATTTGCATCATCTTCAAAATAGTCCTTAACAACTGAAAAGCCGAACCGTTTAGGGTTTAGCTTTATGCTTCTCACTCCTTTCGCATCATAAATAGTTGCAGCTGTTTCATTATCTTTAATGAAATAGCTGTATTTGAATGTTAATGCATCCGAAGAGTTAACTTCAATCTCCGTCTCCCACAGGTTGTTATTTGTGTATGTTAAAAGAAGGGGGTTACTACCACTGTCTGCCTTCTTTCCAATAGTAGTTATAAAGATGCTTCGACCCGGAATTGCAGGATAAAAACAGATAAATTTTATTTTCATGGTAATAGTGTTTGTGTAGTTTAAACTTAGAATAACACATATTTATAAATATACGAAAATATCCTGCTAATTTCAATTGTTGAGAATTATCCCGTAGTTTTTTATTTGTGATTACTAAGTTATGGATACATTTTTGTATTTTTATATTGATTTACATATATAACTATCAGTGATGGGAAATGGTTTAAGCGAAACAGAAGAGATAATGTCTCGCATAAAGATTGTTCAGGAAGATATTACAAAACTGGAGGTAGATGCAATTGTTAATGCTGCTAATACCACACTGCTAGGAGGTGGGGGTGTGGATGGTGCAATTCATAGGGCTGCAGGTAAAGAGTTGCTTGACTCCTGTCGCACATTGAATGGTTGCCAAATTGGTCAGGCTAAATTATCTCCGGGGTTTCTACTGCCTGCGAAAAATGTTATACATACGGTTGGGCCGGTGTGGAATGGTGGGCATAGGCGTGAACCGGAACTTCTTGCAAGTGCATATAAAATATGTTTGGAGATTGCTTTCGAACAGAAGTTTAATACCATTGCTTTTCCAAATATAAGTACCGGTGTGTACAGATATCCTAAAAGAGAAGCTGCCGAAATTGCGATTAGAACAGTAATTAATTTTCTAACGAGTCATAAATATCCTCAAGAGGTGATGTTTGTTGTGTTCGACATAGAGAATCTGAAATTGTACAGTGAGATTATTGATAGACAAGCTTTGTAAAAAGAATAGTAGGAGTGTGGAATAATCTAGCACCCCCTTTTTAACCCTAACTAAAACAAATAGAACTGGGGTCACTTTAGAATGTGAGAATCAGGAGTAATTACTGTGGTTAAGCTTGAGTATATAGCTCTAAAACAGTGATTTCAGGAGGCATTCCAACACGTGCCGGCATTCCCAGATATCCCAATCCACGGTTTACATATAGGTACTGATTGTTTGTCTGGTAAAGACCGGCCCAACGGCGAAACTTATATTTTGCCGGACTCCACTGAAACTTCTTATACATTAATCCAAACTGCATGCCATGAGTATGGCCCGACAGAGTTAGACTGTATGGCTTCTTTTTCAGCACCTCAGCATCCCAATGGTCTGGGTCGTGAGTGAGCAGGATTTTAAACGGAATATCTTTAACATCTTTTTCGGCAAGGGTTAAATCACCATATTTAGGAAATGGCGGATGACCCCAGTTCTCAACACCAACAAGTGCAATCTGTTCACCTTTATGTGAAATAACAACAGATTCGTTTTTCAGCAGTTTAAAACCGAACCTTGCGCTGGCATCTTTTATCCCTTCAAAATTAGCAGCCTTCTCCTCTCTGCTTTTCCATCGGGAGTAGTTGCCATAGTCGTGATTTCCTAATATGGAAAATTTACCGAGAGGAGCTTCAAGCCGGTTGAAAATATCATCCCATCCAATAGTCTCCTCCTGAAAGTTATTTACCAAATCGCCGGTAAAACAGATGATGTCAGGTTTCTCGTTGTTTATCATCTCCATCACCTTCTCAATCTCTTTGTGATTTGAGTTGAAACTTCCGAGATGTATATCTGAAATCTGAACAATCTTCAATCCGTTAAAAGCTTTTGGCAGATTGCGTAGAGGGATTCGTGTTCGTGTTATATCGAATGCAAAGCGACCCTTCAATACGCCAAACATCAACGAAACAAACGGAGCTGATGCCATTACAATACCTACCTGACTCAGGAATTTCTTACGACTCATACGTGGATAACGACCTTCATTTATCTTCTTAGGCCTCCTGTTTGTCTTGAGTTTGTCGAATAAATCATCAACAAGAGAGGTAATGCCATAAACCAGAAGGTAGAAGAGTTTGGGTACATATATCAAAAGATATAGCATCAGCAGCCACATAAATAAAGTGTAGTCTGACGGGGAGTTGGCATAAACAACATAAAGCCATGCAACAAAAAATACAATAGTAAAAAAGAGTGCTCCGGCGTAAAACCAGAAATCACCTGTGGGAAATGTGAAGTGAGTCTTTTGCTTTTTAGGGTATAGCTTGTTCAGATGCCTGTACAGCAAGTAATCAATCAGTATAGTGAAAACAGTAAAACTAATAAATGCTATGAACGGATATCGCATACTCCCCTTATTTCTTTCAATCTGCTCCGATATTCAGAGTCATTTTTTATACGGCAATGTTAGGCAAATGTTTTATTTTAAAGAGTTGATTAAAATAAATTAATGTTAAAGTTGGGCTTAATAG
>JALVBA010000104.1 GCA_027010905.1 Marinilabiliaceae bacterium | reverse complement strand
AATTGATAGTCAATGCATTTATATATGTTTTGATTGTTTTATTGGTGGAAGAATATTTACTGTTCATCACCATAAATTTGATTTTTCTCATAAACTTCATACTTTTCGTTTACGAAAGAGACTTAAAATAATCTTCTTTTTGCTAAACATAAAACATCATTATGAACCATAAGAAAAGAGTTCTTATGGCACTGAATCAGGAACAACCTGACCGTGTGCCATTTTTTTACTGGGATGTTCCCGACTTTGGGATTAAAATAATGAAACATCTTGGTTTTAATACGAGAGATCAGCTTCTGGAGTTTTTAGATGTTGATTTTAGATGGATAGAACCTGAGTATGTAGGCCCTAATCTTATTGCACAGAATAATAAGAAGAAAAAAGATATCTGGGGTGTTGGCTATTCAAAAATTAAAACCGGTGAATACGAGTATTGGGAGGCTGATGAGTTTCCTCTTGCCGGTCTCACTGAGCCTGAGGAGATTGAAGACTATCCCTGGCCTACAACCGACCTTTTCGATTTTACCGTTCTTCCGGGTCTTATTGAAAAATATAAAGAGTATGCTATAATGACCGCACCGGGATACTCATCTCCGGGGTTATTCCGCATAATGTACCGTCTTATTGGCAAGGAGAACTTTATTGACGTGATGATGTATCATCCTAAGTTTTTTCAGACCGTAGCCGATAGGGTAATCGAATTCTATAAGGAGTTTATTAAACTTTTCTTCGACTATGCGGGTAATAAAGTTGACTTCATACGTATTGCTGATGACTATGGTGAAAGTAGCGGCTTGAGCATAAGTAAGGATTTGTGGGAGTTTTACTGTAAGCCTGCTATTGAGGCTTTTATTGAGATACCCAAACAACATGGTGTTAAATTCTATATGCATTCATGCGGTGCTGTAAGAAAGCTGTTGCCCGAAATTATTAGTCTGGGTGCTGATGTTCTTGATCCTATTCAGACTCGCGCTGACGGGATGGAGCCAAGTGGATTGAAGGAGGACTTTGGAAAATACATCACTTTCTCAGGTGCTTTAGACGAAGAGTTGCTTCTTAGGCAGGGTACTCCCGAAACTGTAAAGCAGGGTGTTAAAGATCTGCTTGATACCATGGCTCCGGGTGGAGGCTTCTTCTTAGGACCATCGCACAAACTAAAAGTGGAAACACCTGTTGAGAATGTGATTGCAATGTATGAAGCTGCTAAAGAGTGGAAATACTAACTCCTTTTCCAATTTCATTTTCGATTTTGATAGAATGAGTTTTAAATTAGAGATTTTTAAATCAACATTTTAATTATCTTTGCTCTGCTCAAAAAGGTCAAGAAAGAACTATGGAATATATTGTATCGGCACGGAAATACAGACCTACCACTTTTCAATCGGTTGTAGGACAGCAGAATATTACTACAACACTTAAGAATGCCATCAAAAACAGTCAGTTGGCACACGCCTATCTGTTTTGTGGTCCGCGGGGTGTGGGTAAAACAACCTGTGCGCGTATCTTTGCCAAAACGATAAACTGTAGTAATGTAAGTGATGATTTTGATGCTTGTAATGAGTGTGAGTCGTGTTTGTCATTTAATGAGAACCGGTCGTACAATATACATGAGCTTGATGCTGCAAGTAACAACTCGGTAGAGGATATCCGTAACCTTACCGATAAAGTTCGTGTGCCGCCGCAGATGGGAAAATATTCGGTCTATATTATAGACGAAGTACACATGCTGTCGGCTTCAGCCTTTAACGCCTTTCTGAAAACGCTTGAAGAGCCTCCCAAACATGCAATATTTATTCTTGCAACTACCGAAAAACATAAGATACTTCCCACTATTCTGTCGCGTTGTCAGATATTTGATTTTAACCGTATCAATATTCAGGATGCTGTTAATCATCTTAAGTACGTTGCCGAAAAGGAGGAAGTGACAGCTGAAGAGGAGGCATTGAATGTAATTGCCCAGAAGGCCGATGGTGCCATGCGCGATGCTTTGAGTATCTTCGATCAGGTTGTGGCATTCTCGGGAAAGAGCATTAACTACGATCAGGTCATTGAGAACCTGAATGTTCTAAATTACGATTTCTACTTTAAAATTACCGATGCTCTTCTGGCAGAAGATCATAAACAGGCACTCCTAATTTTTGACAAGATATTGAAAAAGGGCTTTGATGCACAACATTTCATCTCTGGTTTGGCAAGCCATCTGCGCGACCTGCTTGTTTGTCAGGATCAGGTAACCATTAAGCTTATGGAGGTGGGAGCATCAACAAAACAGCGATATGCCGAACAGGCAAAATTATGCTCAGTTGATTTCTTATACGAAGCACTTGAAGTTGCCACTGTGTGTGATTTTCAGTATCGTCTGGCAAAGAACAAGCGCTTGCATGTTGAGTTTGCCATTATTAAGATGTCGCGTATTCTATTAAAAAAAAAAGGCTGATTGAAACCGCAGAGAAGCAATCTGCTAAAAAAGAAGATCAGACCGAAGATCCCAATCCCGGTAAAAATAGCTCTTCGCACAAGCTAAAAATTAAATCCAAAGAGGAGGCTGTAGAGAAGAAGACGCGGCCAAAATCAGTCTCAATAACAGAGCTCTCCAATGAGTTAGATAGTAAAGGAGAAGAGTCGAAATCTGTTGTTGAGGAGCCGATAGAAGAGATTAGCTCAGAACAGGGAATAACCGCCAACTTTACACAAAAGGAGCTGTCTAAAGTCTGGAAACAGTTTCTGTCATCCATTGAAGATAGAAACGTAAGGTTGTTTGCTATTCTATCTGATCTGTTGCCTACAATTAAGAGTGGCAGCGTGATTGAGATAGGCATACTGAGTAGCCAAAAGGTAGTGGTTGAGAGTGAGAGAGCAAGGATAATTGGTTTTTTAAGAGATGGTCTGAAGAGTAACTCCCCATCGTTAAGTATAGAGATTGTTAAGCAAAATAATACTTTGCAAAAACCATTTACTGCAACAGACAAGATGAAACTGATGATTGAAAAAAATCCAATACTTGGAGAACTGAAAGCCAAGCTGGGTTTAGATCTAGATTAGAGGAGAATGGCTGAAAGATTCTGGCTCTATGTCGTTTGTAGTGAGTGAAAAGCAATATTACTATTATAGATTTTGAATATAAATAGACAACTCTGTTTTTTTGCGGCCTCGATCAAAATA
>JALVBA010000103.1 GCA_027010905.1 Marinilabiliaceae bacterium | reverse complement strand
GCCATCGACTAATTGCAATAAAAGGAGCACGCGGAACCGGCAAAACAACTATATTACAACAATTCGGTAAAAGACAATTATTAAATGATAAAACCGTACTTTATGTTGCATTAGACGATTTGTTTTTTACAAATAGTAATCTTTATGACCTTGCCGAGCATTTTGCCATCAATAATGGAAATTATTTATTACTTGACGAAGTTCATAAATATCCAAACTGGTCACGAGAGATAAAATTGATTTACGATGATTTCCCTAAACTGAATGTAGTTTTTACATCATCTTCTATTCTCGACATTTACAGAGCCGAATCAGATTTAAGTCGGAGAGCTGTCACCCACATTCTCCCTGAACTATCGCTACGTGAGTTTATTGAACTAGAGAGCAACATTGAATTCCCCACCTTCACATTGGAAGAGATATTGGCAAATCATAAAAAAATAGCAACAGAAATAACTAAAAAGGTAAAGCCTGTTTTTGAATTCAATAAATATATTAGATATGGTCAATATCCTTACTTTACAGAAGGCATTGATGAATATTATAATAGAGTGTTAAACACAATTAATCTTATTTTAGATGTGGATTTAAGAACTGTTGAAAATTTATATTATAGTCACATTGTAAAGCTTAAAAAGCTACTTTATGCTATTTCCACAAGTGTTCCATTTGTTCCAAACATTAGCAAATTAAGTGAGAAAGTAGAACTGTCACGTCCGTTTATGATAAAAGCTTTGTCGCTATTAGAGAAAGCTCATCTACTATACCAAGTACATAAGTACAATAAAGGTATTAGCCATATGGCAAAACCTGAAAAACTATATCTTCGAAATACCAACTTAGTTTTCACTATTGCAAAACAAAATGCTTTAACCGGGAATTTAAGAGAAACATTTTTCATGAACCAAGTTTCTCAAACACACAAAATAAATATTCCTTTAAAAGGTGATTTTTTAATTAATGATAAATACACAATAGAAATTGGAGGCAAAAACAAAACAAAAAAGCAGATAGCAGGTATCAACGATGCATTTTTAGTATTAGACAACATAGAAGTTGGCACAAGAAACACAATCCCTTTATGGCTATTTGGCTTTTTGTATTAACGATTAGTATCAAGCATTTTCCTACTTCCTAATCTTTGCCCCCAACTCCCTCTCAAAGTTCATCATAAGTTTCTGCATAATCTTATCGATCTGCTTATCTTTAAGGGTTTTTGTTTCGTCCTGAAGAATAAAACTTACGGCATACGATTTTTTACCCAACTCTATTTTGTCTCCCTCGTAAACATCGAATAGTGAGATACTCTTAAGCAGTTTCTTCTCAGTTTTTTGTGCTACTGCCTTTATTGCATCAAATGTTACCGATTGGTCAATCACAAGTGCCAGGTCACGTTTAACTTCCGGAAATTTAGATATCTCTTTAAATGTAACCTCTGCTCCTGAAATCATCTTAACAACATTATTCCAGTATATCTCAGCATAGAAAACCGGAATAGAAACATCTGCCTTTTTCAATACATTCTTACTAACCATACCGAAATTAACCAACGTTTTGTTTGACGCTGAATATTTCAAACCACCCGACAACAGGTCAAGGTCAGAGTTGCTTTTCTGAATATCATCCATATTAACACCTAAACGTTCCAATACTTTTTCAACCTGATTTTTCAGGTCGTAGAAGGTTACACTCTCGTTTGGTGTATTCCAGTTAACAGAGTTTTTACTTCCTGTCATAAACAGAGCGATATGGCTCTCCTCCCTGTAATTTTTTTGAATATGCTTATCCTTACCGGTTTTAAAATAGTAGCAGTTACCAAACTCAAACAGTTTCAAATCGCTGTTTTTTCTGTTGGCGTTGTGCTCAATAGACTCCAACCCACCAAACAGAAGTGTTTGACGCATTCCATTAAGGTCTTTACTCAATGGATTTGACAACTCAACCAATTTGTCCCTTGAATATGTTTGAAGGTCGTTGTAGTAATCGGCCTTGGTTAATGAGTTGCACATTATTTCATAAAAACCCCTCGAGACCAACTGACCTGCAATCTTGTTCTTTAGCTTGTTATCATCAGGCTTTTTAGAGTAAACAATGGTGGACTTAACAGCGCCGGGAATCTCAATATTGTTGTAACCGTAAATTCTTAGAATCTCCTCAATAATATCAGCCTCACGCTTAACATCAACCCTGTATGGCGGAACAACAGCAACAAACCCCTCTTCCGTTTCATCTTTGACTTTTATTTCAAGCCCTTCCAGAATCAGTTTAATTCTATCTTTAGGAATACTCTTCCCTATTAACCGCTGAATATTCTTACACTCTACCTCAACTTCAAAATCGGCAACAGGCTCAGAATAAATATCAACAATATCGCTGGATATTGTTCCTCCGGCAACCTCTTTAATCAACAGGGCTGCACGTTTGAGGGCGTAAACAGTAATGTTTGGGTCAGTACCACGTTCAAATCTAAAACTGGCATCGGTACTAAGAATATGCCTTTTAGCTGTTTTGCGAACATAAACAGGATTAAAACAAGCACTCTCTAAAAATATTTTTGTAGTAGAGTCTGACACACCGCTGTCAACACCACCAAACACTCCGGCAATACACATCCCCTCTTCAGCATTACAAATCATCAGGTCGTTTCCTGAAAGCTCCCTCTCCTTTTCGTCAAGGGTTACAAACGGAGTACCTTCATTTAATGTTTTAACAACAACCCTGTTTCCCGAAATCTTGTCACCATCGAAACTATGCAGAGGCTGACCAAGCTCGTGCAGAACAAAATTTGTAACGTCAACAATATTATTTATGGGTGTCATACCGAGTGAAATCAATCTCTTTTTCAACCAATCAGGTGATTCGGCAATTTTAACTCCCGAGATAGTTACTCCGCTATATCTTGTACATGCCTCTTCTGTTTCAACAACCACCTCAACAGGGAAATTGTGATTATCTACAGCAAAATCTTCAACAGATGGAAGCTCAACCTTAACATCTTGCTCTGTCTGTTTAAGGTAAGCAGCCAGGTCACGTGCAACACCAATATGAGAGGCACTATCGATACGATTTGGAGTTAAGTCAATCTCAAATACAGTATCATTCTCAACCTTAAAATACTCTTTGGCAGCAGTACCCTCTGCAACATCAACAGGCAGCTCTATTATTCCGTCATGAGCAGTGCCTATTCCAATCTCATCTTCAGCACAAATCATACCCTCAGAAACCTCACCACGTATTTTTGATTTCTTAATTTTAAAACTCTCATCTCCATCATAAAGAACCGTACCTACAGTCGCAACTACCACCTTCTGACCGGCTGCCACATTGGGAGCACCACAAACAATGGGGAGTGTCTCTCCCATACCGACATCAACGGTAGTAACACTCAGTTTATCGGCATTAGGGTGTTTCTCGCAAGTAAGCACCTTACCAATTACCAATCCCTCCATGCCACCCTTTACCGACTGTACCTCCTCGATACCGCCCACTTCGAGGCCTATATCGGTAAGTATTTCAGAAAGTTGCTCTACGGGTAGATCTATGTTGACATAACTCTTTAACCAGTTGTATGAGATTTTCATCTGTTTATAATTTAATAAAATGACTAACACAGAGGCACAATCCTGCCTGCAGCAGGCAGGGGCGCAGAGTGCTTTTTGTTTTACATTAACGAATAAGCGTGCAAAAATAGTTATCTTTATCTATTAATCAAATCACTTTACAAGCCTAATTCCCTCTTTGTCGATAGTAATTATTTTCTTTTTGTAGAGAGCGCCAATTGCTTTTTTGAAATTCTTCTTACTTATACCAAACATGTGGTAGACCATTTCGGCAGCACTCTTGTCCGAAACAGCAAGAAAACCGCCGGCTTCGGTCAGCTTTTCAAGTATCCCCTGCGAGATTGAGTCCACCTGTTCATACCCCTCTTTTTGAAGCGAAACATCAATCTTATCGTCTTCGCGTATCTTTTTAATGTATCCTTTCACATACGATCCAATCTCAAGAGGAGTAAAAACCTCATTCTCGTAAATCATTCCCCAGTGAGTATTGCGAATAATAGCTTTGTAACCAAGGTCTGTTTTCTCAGCAATCAGAAGGCTTACCTCATCTCCCTCGTCGTAAGCAGGCATTACATTATCCAGATATTTATTAACCTTAGCTGAAGCTGCAATCCTATTACTCTCCACATCAAGATAGATATAAACAAGGTATGTGCCACCTTCAATCATCTTGCTACGCTGCTCTCGATACGGCACCAACAAATCTTTCATCAATCCCCAATCAAGGAAAGCACCTGTTTGATTAACTGCCTTTACCCTAAGAAATTTAAACTCCCCAACCTCAGCATAAGGGTGCTCTGTAGTGGCAATCAACCTGTCCTCAGAGTCATTGTAGATAAACACCTCTATCTCGGAGTCAACCTCAGTTCCCTCAGGTACATAACGTTTTGGCATCAGAATTTCTCCAAACTCCTCTCCTCCGTCGAGATATATTCCGAAATCTACCTCTTTTACTACTCTTAGTGTGTTGTAATTTCCAATCTGTAACATCTTTTAAATGATTAAAGGGTTATATGGTTATATTGTTATATTGTTTAAAGCCTGTATGGGAATAGTACCTTAATGATAAAAGCTGGTTGATGGAATCTCCTCCAAAGGTGAATCACCCTTAGCCCACATAAACTTCAAATCTTTCTTCTCACCATCATTCAGTAAGCAGGTTAACCTAAAGGGATGCATTCCGGCTTTCAGATAGATCTTGCCAGTTTGTTGCGACATTGGCTGATAACCGAAGTCAGCATCTACAACAAGCGCTTTGTGAATTCGTAGTGTTGCCTTTCCATCAATAGTCACAGCAAAAGTGTATCCACCATCTTCAGGAGCATTCAAATATCCGTTTAGCAAAACCACATTACCACCTTTACATGCAAGAATATTCAAATCCGGCTTTGCAATTACTCCGACTCTATCGCTCACAAATGTTGATACATCAGGCACCCATGGAAAATCCTCTGTATAGATACCGTAAGAGAGCCCTGACTTCAGATTATCAACCGATTCAGCGGGTATTGGCGTGTTGTCGTAAGGTCTTGGTGCCGACTTGTTAGGAACCCTTACCTGAAGCACCCCTGCTTTCATCTTCTCCTGAAGCTCTTCCATTCCCTCTTTTGAGGCTAAATCATTCAACTGTTGAGGATCTTTTAAGATATCATAAATCTCAAAATCATCCTCTGCCGATTTAATATCGTACCGCACTCCAACATAATTTCCATAACGAATTACCTGCATCTGATTACGCTTACGCCCCCTGTGCTGAGGAGCAAAATCATCGTAATTTGGTGTTCGCCCTCCAACTTTATATTCGACATAAATTGACGATTTCTGCTGCCTCCCTTTACCCGTAAGTGAAGGGATAAGTGAAACACCATCCATAATAGCCGGCTTAGGCATATTTGCCATCTCCAAAAATGTTGGCAGCCAGTCATAAGATATTGATGGAGCATCCACAACAGTTCCTTTTTTAATATGCCCCGGCCAATATACCACAACAGGCATCCTAACCCCTCCCTCGAGGCAATCACGCTTGATACCATCAAACGGCCCGAAACTCCTGAAAAATGACGGATTATTAGGCTTATAGCTTTTGGGCAGATAGGACTCGTTAGAGGGGCCATTATCTGAAGAGAAGACAATCATAGTGTTATCATCAATGCACAAATCTTTCAACAGCTGCATTATATCACCTACGGCATCATCAACTCTTCTTACTGCTGATGCATAGCGCTGATAAACTTTTGGCCACGCAACTTCCGGAGTTGCCGGATCTTTATCGTCATCGTAGGTTGCATTAGCATAATCGGGATAAGTCCAGGAGTCAACCTCACCCGAAGCAGTGTTAATCATGTGCCCCGGTTTATCGAGCCACTGAAGACCTCCTTTTAGCCCTCCCCCTTTCGGATAGGGCTGGGTTGCCAACTCCATAACTGCATGAGGTGTGTCAAAGGCAAGAAACACAAAAAACGGTTTACTCTCACCCTTTGCATTTACCTGCTCTGAAATCCACTTTTTAGCTCCGGCAGTCCACAAGTCAGCCGTATAGCACTTGTCTAGGCCATCGGCAATATTTGTTCTGTTTAACCACACCTCTTTTTTGCCTCTGTAAACACCCTCTTTAGGGTAGTGCTCATGCCCATCACGATGCCGCATATACCCTAAAAAGTGGTCGAAGCCACGGTTAAGGGGGTGAGCGGGCCAGTCTGTTTTGTCAGGGTCTTTCTCTCCTCCACCCTGTAGCCCCCACTTACCAAAAGCAGCCGTAGTGTAGCCGGCACTTTTTAAAACTGATGCAATTGTATAGTTATCGTCAAGTGCTTTATCGAACTGATTATCGCGAACCGTTGAATGTCCCTGACTGCGTCCTGAAAGGAAGGATGCCCTTGAAGGAGCACAAACAGGTGCCGGACAGTACTGATTAGTTAACAGAGCTCCTGACGCAGCCATATTATCAAGATTCGGAGTGAATGCCCAGAGCTCGCTTCTATCACCTTTTTTCGCCCTTTGATTCTGAAACAGTACACCAAGATCGCCATATCCCATATCATCAACCAAAACAAAAATTATATTTGGTTTGCCGGCAGATCTCTTACTACGCTTTATCTCATTATTACAGCCATAGGCAAAAAACAATACCGCGACCAGAAACAGTATCTTCTGAATAATTTTCATGATTAATCTTTGTTTTTGCAAAAGTACACAATAATTGGCTAAATATTATTTTTGTCTTACAGCCCACTCATCCATTAACTCAATTGCTTTGTATAAAACACCGGCAGAACCTCTGAATGTACCCAATCCTTTAGGTTTATTATCGACAGTGTACCATTCGAAAAAACCTTTATTATTTACTACCCTATCAGTCATTGGCTGAATATTGCCGTACGCCTCCTGCACAAATCCGTTAAGCACCAACTGCTGTATCATTCGCCCGCCAAACCATGTCCAATCGCCGCCATTCTGATACCCATAGGGATACATCCCTTTATTCTCAAAAAAGCCTTCGGGGTATGGAGGATACATGGTGAGACCAATAGAGCCTGCACCGGAAGCTTTCATATTGGCAATCATTTTTTCCAGAGATATCTTAATCTGTTTCTTATTAAGTAACCCTGCTTCAATAGCAACAGCAGTACCACCGTGATAGTAGATTTCATTCTCATTGAAATCATCAGTAAAAGGTGAGCCGTCGAGATAGAGGTGAGGGATAAACTTGTTGTTTTTGTCATCCCACAAATATTTCATAGTGTTTTTAGCAACACTGTCGTGTACAGGTTGCCACCTGCCCTTCCTGTCGAGAAGCAGCTCTAACAGATTATTAAGAGCAATCACAAACATTGCATTGTCATAAATATCTATACTATATTTTGTATTTTCATCAATAACCACACCCCAGGGGTCACTCTGCTGCACATCACCCCAGTCGGCAGTTGTTGCACCCCATATCAAGCCATACTGCTCACTCCAGCGATGATTAAGCAGAAAGGTCATGGCATCTTCCATTCGTTGAGCTACCGTTTTATTACCCACCTTCTCGTTAAGAAAATCCGAGTCGCCGGTCTTTTTCACATATTTATAAACGGCCTGCACAAGCGATGTTTCATGGTCGGTTTCCACGGTATTTTTGTGTCCGCAGTAGATTGGCTCCAAATCGGTATAGATATATTTATACCCACCTTCAGTAGCTACAACTTTTGACTGAGGAATAAAACCATCAACAATATTTCCATCCTCACGTTGCAGACGAAAGAATACCAAAAGATTCTCTTTCAGTGTCTCTTTTGGCAGCACCTCAGCAGAGAGTTCAATGAAAGTGTTATAGTCTCTAATCCACACTTCACCATAGCCATCACCGGCGTTAAATCCGGTTTTCACCACATCCATTGCCATGGCTTTTACCTTTTTGAAGTTTGCGTTAGTCTCTATCTTTTCAGCTAGTTTGCTATCGTTAGTTTTACAGGAAATAAAAAAAGATGCAATCGCAAGAAATATCAATAATCTGGTCATACTATAATTCATAATTTCTATTTTTAATAAGAGTGGCGTAATCCGTTAAGTTCTCTTTACCTTTTTTGCCTTGATGCAAAAAAGTAACAAAAAAAATCAAGGCTTATTTTAGATTGCACATTCCGTATGATTAAAGATTAAGTTCGGTTGGGTGATCTCCTCATATCTTCGGAGCTTCCCAATCTCTCTAAACCTTTAATCACACTCCATGCACAATCTAAAAGAGGCCGTAAAAACACAAATAAATGATTGCCTGTAGATATCAAAATTCATCAACGAATAATCACAGCAACTACTCCGTACTCATTGATGGAGGTGGTACAGAAGCTCCCCAATCTTTATTTGGTTGCGTGTCCATCTTAAATTTCAACACACCGCCCTTCATCAGCTCGTCACGAAAAATCCAACTATTCTCAATATCTTTCCCATTAAAACTTACTGATTGCACATACCTGTTACCCAGAATCTGGTTATTCGTTTCAATTACTAACTCCTTACCCTCGTAGTAATCAGGGTCAAGTGTTATGGTAACCTTGTCAAACATCGGACTGCCAAATTGCACGGTAGATTTTGAGGATGAGAATCCCTGTACATCGAACAGACCCATTGAATTAAGCACAAACCATGCTCCCAGCTGCCCCTGATCTTCATCCTGACCGTAGCCATATCCATGCAAAGGTTCTGTACCATAGAAAACATCACAAATCTCGCGTGTCCATTTTTGTGTCAGCCACGGCTTACCTGAAAAGTTAAACAACCACGGTTGATGCAGACATGGCTGATTTCCCTGATTGTAAAGCTTATCAACCCCTGAGAAACTGTGTATCTCCTCCGAGCCACCACCAAACATACTCTTTTGTGATTTCTCAAACATATACTCCAAACGCTCATTGAATTTATCCTTACCAATCAAAGAGATTAGCCCTGCAACATCGTGTGGCACATACCAGGTAAACTGAAAAGCATTTCCCTCCTGAAAACCATCCCATCCGCGCATCGGGTCAAAATTCTTAATAAACTCGCCACTCTCAAGCTTTGGACGAATAAACTTCGTTTCAGTATCAAAAATATTCTCATAGTAACCGGCCTGCTTTATTAGCTTCTCGTAAGTTTTTGTATCACCCATACCCTTAGCCATCTGTGCAACGGCATAGGAGCTGAAACAGTACTCAAGAGTGTGTGATGCTCCAAAATTAAACACCCAACCGTTGGAGATGGTGGTATCCTTGTATGGCACATACCCATCAAACACAAAGTAACTCAGGTCGTACTTTCCATTTCCAAGGTCACGACCACGGTATTCCAACTCATTTTTTACAGCAGCCTCATAACCTGTTTTCACATCAAAGTCTCTGATACCACAGTTGTAGGCCGAAGCAATTAAAAGTCCCTGAAAATTTGTCTGCACCCCATTGGTGTATACACCAGTAGCCTCACCATCGTGAAGCCAGCCCCGGGTTTGGTAGAAATCGATATTTGACTGCACATACTCTTTGAAATAGCCTGGGTAGGCCAATGCCCACACCTGATTGAGATTCCAGAAACCTCCCCACATGCCATCAGTATTGAAATGGTGATGTTTTGGCTTTCCGGTTTCATCAAGTGGTATTTGACCCACGCCTCCGTTAACAAGCGGGTATTGACCATTAATATCACTTGAGATACCTCGACCCAAAAGAGCGTGATACAATCCTGTGTAGAACTTAACCCTGTCCTCTTCCCTACCCCCTTCAACTACAATCTTACTAAGCTTCTCCTGCCACATCTTTTTAGCATCAGCCCTTACTACGTCGAAACTCTTTCCCTCAGACTCTGTATCAAGATTCAGGCGGGCATTCTCAATTGAGGTGTAACTCACACCTGTTTGAATCTCCAAAACCTCACCCTCAGTCATATCAAAATTCAGGTAAAATCCGTTACCTATCCCTTTGGTAGAAGAGGAGTCCTGTTTCTGAACATCATCAACAAATGACCCGTAGGAGGTGGGTTTCTTATTTAATTTAGATACAAAATACATCCTAACCCTTTTGCCCGGGTCACAGAACTTGACATACTCGGGGTAGGTAATTACATAACCTTCAAGCTGATTGCCATTGATCAGTTTTGTATAGGCCTCCGTCACATCACTACTCTCTCCCTGCTTGTGCCCAACATCAATTATGAGGTGTGCTGAGCCAGTTTCGGGGAAAGTGTAACGATGGTATCCAACTCTTGTAGTTGCGGTAAGCTCAGCCTTAATCATATAATCTTTCAGAACTACTGAGTAGTATCCTGTTTCTGCGTGTTCACTATCTTTATCGAACCTTGAGCGATACCCCTCATCAGGCTTTTCCAAAGAACCGGGCACTGTTTTAAGCTCTCCTGTTGTGGGCATAAACACAACTCCACCAACCTGAAACTCGTGAAAATGACCAAACCCCTCGATGGATGTGTGGCGGTCATCATAACCCGTAGGTCCCCAGCTGCCCTTACTGTTGTATGCATCAGTGTGAGGCGCAAGTTTAGCCATACCAAATGGGACAGCTGCAGGAGTGTAGAAAAACCATCGGCCGTGAACAGAACCAATTTGAGGATCAACATATTTTGTCAAATCCTCAACCTCTACAGGTTTCTCAGTGTTACATGCAATAAATGCAACAAAAAGTATAATTAACGGCATTTTCATGTCTCTATCTTTAGTTTAAAATATTAACAGCATATTTAGGGGTAAAATATATATCATAAAAATATAGATTACTAATATCTTACCTAAATAAATCAACACTAAAAC
>JALVBA010000102.1 GCA_027010905.1 Marinilabiliaceae bacterium | reverse complement strand
AATTATGAAAAGTTAAACTATTAATTGAAACCGCCACGTGCGAGAGCATGCGTGGTGGTGTGAGAGGGCGGGGGAGTAATCCCCCTACCTACTCGATTGGTTTTATTGTGAGGTGTGATAATTAGTCTATTCCTCAACTCTTCGGGGAGTAAACACGCTCGAAGGTTTTTATCTTACCTGTTTGTTAACTGTTCTATTTCAGAAATAGCTCAATTACCGGAATCTTTACATCAGGTTTAACAACCGGTAAGCTTAAGTTTATATCATTTTCGCCCTGCTCTCTGTCCATCCAATAGCCATGGGGTTTGGTAATCTTTATCTCTGATGCGTCATGTAGAAATTGAGCATATTTTATTTTGCCTTTGTAGCCAGGCAGATTAAAGTTTTGTAATGGGTAATCCAAAAGATGAATATACAATCTGTTAAGCTCAGGGTTGTACGTTAGCAGAGTGTTTGGTGGAGTCTGAAACTCTTCCGGAGCCTCTGTGCAACCATAGATTGAACGGTCGTTGTACTTCATCCATTCACCCATATTTTTTAACGCTGACACGGCTCTTGCATCAAAGTACCCTCTTCCTGTTGGCCCAACATTCAGAAGTAGATTACCCCCTTTACTAACCGATTCGATTAACAGAACCAATAGCTGTTTTGTGTTTTTCCATGTTGCCTCATCGCGGTAGTAACCCCATGAGCCGGAGAAAGTCTGGCACGTTTCCCATGGAACTCTCTTTCCATTATATTTGGGCCATTCAGGAACTTTGAACTGTTCAGGTGTGGTAAAGTCCCAACCATCTTCATACACCTTCAAATCGAGTCTATCATTGACAATAATGTTAGGCTGCAACTTTCTTACCATCTTAAGCAGTTCTTTAGAATTCCAGTCTTCATTGCCTTTGCCATGCTTGCCGGGGAATGAGTAGTCGAGCCATAGGATATCAACATCGCCATAGTTTGTCAAAAGCTCACGAACCTGATTTTTCAGATATTTACGGTAAACCTTCATGTCGCGTCCCTTGTTCAGCTCATCATACTGCTCGTCGCTCTTTGCACTTTGCGGATGAACCCTGTCTATAACGTAGTCGGGATGATGCCAGTCGATTAAAGAGTAGTAAAATCCAATTTTCAAACCTTCGGCTCTG
Source organism: Marinilabiliaceae bacterium (assembly GCA_027010905.1). Taxonomy (GTDB): domain Bacteria; phylum Bacteroidota; class Bacteroidia; order Bacteroidales; family Marinilabiliaceae; genus JAADEM01. The sequence continues at coordinate 2,047 of JALVBA010000102.1, read as the reverse complement.
AATGCATCAACCCACATTTTAACAATGTCTTTACCATAAGGTGTGTTTGTTGCCTTGTAATCAGTGAATTTTGAGTCAAACATACAAAACCCTTCGTGATGTTTTGTTGTAATAACGGCATATTTCATTCCGGCCTTTTTAGCCATCTTTGCCCACTCGGTAGGGTTAAACATATCAGGATTGAAGATGTCAAAATATTTTTGATATTGCTCATTGTTCATCCTTTCATATTTCTTCACCCACTCATGACGGGCTGCCTGAGCATAGAGTCCCCAGTGGATAAACATTCCGAAACGGTCTTGTGTCCACCAGGCTAATCGTTCTGTCTTTTGTTGTTCTGTTTCATTCGATAGTTTTTTTTGTGCTGAAAACTGAAGTGAAGATGACAACACTAATAGTAGTAAAAGAGTTTTTTTCATAATTTTATGATTTATTTGGTTTGCTATGTTAGTTTTAAGATGGGGGATTTGATGCTGGATACTGGATACTTGATACTTGATATTGTTCACTAATAGCGTACTCCCTTTTTACTTTTGCCTTTTGCCTTGATTCTTTAATCCTCCCCAGCTCAGCAGTACCTTTCCACAGTTACCTTCTTCCATCACATCAAATCCTTTTTGGAAATCGTCAATAGAGAATTGGTGAGTAATCATAGGAGAGAGGTCAAGGCCTGACATCAGCATCTGCTCCATGTGATACCAGGTCTCAAACATTTCACGTCCGTAGATGCCTTTAAGTGTGAGACCTTTGAAAATTATTCTGTTCCAGTCAACCTGAGTAGAAGAAGGTAAAATTCCAAGCAGAGATATCTTTCCTGAGTTATACATATTCTCTATCATCTGATTAAAAGCAGCAGGAGCACCTGAACACTCGAGACCTATATCAAACCCAATCATACCTATATTGTCCATCACTTCGCGCAGGTTCTCTTTCATGGGATTTACAACTCTGGTAGCACCCATCTTCTTTGCCAACTCAGTTCTGAACGCATTTGTTTCGGTTGCAACCACATATCTTGCACCGGCAAATTTTGCAACTGCAACAGCCATGCTTCCAATTAGTCCGGCACCTGTAATTAATACATCTTCTGCAATCATAGGAAATGAGAGTGCAGTATGGGTGGCATTACCAAAGGGATCCATTATTGCAACAATATCATCAGGGATAGAGCTGTTTATCTTCATCACATTTGTAGAAGGGACTTTCACATATTCGGCAAATGCACCATTAATATTTACACCAATACCAACAGTTCGCTCACAAATATGCTGTCGTCCACGCCGGCAGTTACGGCAATGTCCGCAAGCTATGTGTCCCTCACCAGTAACTCTATCTCCCTCTTTAAATACAGAAACCTCGCTACCTACAGCCGCAACATGACCAACATACTCATGGCCAATGGTCATCCCTATAGGAATAGTTTTTTGTGCCCACTCATCCCATTTGTAGATATGCAGGTCGGTACCGCAAATAGCAGTTTTTAATATTTTAATAAGAACATCATTGGGTCCAACTTCAGGAACTTTAACCTCTTCTAGCCAAATTCCCTTTTCGGATTTAGATTTAACTAATGCTTTCATTAATGTCATAGTATAAGATTTGGATTATTCTTCTTGTAATTCAACTACAAAGCTGCAAAAAGATTCTCAATAAAACTATGACAAATATTAAGAATTTTATAATTATTTTGTCTCACTTGTTGCCAAATAAATTTCAGTATTAAGTTGCGGAACAACACTCCTACAGAAGAAAAATAACTCTTTTTATTCAACAGATTATACAGTCTATCCAAGATTAAGTTCATAACGTGGTCACAAATATATAGTTTTATATTTTAAAATTCGCTTGCGGATTTAAGTATATAGAAGATGACATTTTGGTTGTAACTGTGATAAACGTAAGTCAAAAAAAGATATTTACAGAGCATTATAAGCTGTCTGTAAAGTTCTAAAAACAGTTCACATTATTTTTCACTACATATCTCATTGATTTTCTATACATAAAGCTATATATAATTCTGGTCAATAGACAAATGGCAAAAAAGATT
>JALVBA010000101.1 GCA_027010905.1 Marinilabiliaceae bacterium | reverse complement strand
CTTATATCAGATTTCTGTTCGTCAGGACTTCAAATTTGCTAATGGCTTCTTTCTGATTTGCAGTCACCCACAACACCATTGCCAATCGCTAACGTTTCCTATCAACTCGGCACGTACGAGGACTTACACCTCGCCAGCCTATTACCATGCCCGACATACTAATAGCCCGGGGTGAAGCCCCGGGTATAAAAAGTAAAATATAATATTTTTTTGCGCATATTTTTACGGATGCAAAAATTGTGACAAAAACACTGAGTAATGGTTGTCAATCGGATGTATTAAGAATAACCGAAAAGGACACACTATTTATCTATTCCGGTTTCCACTCTCTGATGTTAATGAGATTTGGGAAGGCCTTTGGCTTGTAAATAGACCTGTTACTGAGCGATCGTAAACACTCTTGTATACCCTCAGGCAAACTGGGGTGAGGATAGAAAATTTTTAGTGCTTCCTGTAGGCTTGAACCTTTACTTATCAGGTGAGCAACAGCAACAATAAACGATGACGCCTGTGGTCCGGCAGCCCGCATGCCCAGAATATCCTGTTTCTCATCACCACTAACAAGTATCTTTACAAAACCACCGGTACTTCTCATAGCCACGGCACGGTTTACCAGTTTATTTGAGTAGTATGCCGCCTTGTACGGTATCTTCTTTGCCCTAAGAATCTTCTCGTTTGCACCAACGGCTGCCACTTCGGGTTTGAAAAACATTAGTGTCGACATGTGTGAGTAGTCTGCCAAATATATTGGTGAATCAGTAATTTTCTCTACTGCCAGCCTTCCCTGATATTCGGCAATGCTGTATAGTTGCATATGTCCGGTAATGTCTCCTGCAGCATATACGTTACAGATATCTTTGTCATTTTTCAGAATACAGTCATCACCAATTGAGATTGAGCCGTTACCTTTTGATGTAATTCCAATCTTGTCCAGACCTAAGTTGTCAGTGTTAAGCTCTCTGCCGATTGCAACAAGTGCAACATCAACCTCAAACACCTTGCTGTTACCACTTTCGTAATCAAGAATCACTTCTAGATAGTTGTCATGTTTTTTTATCTCTCTTAATGTTGCTGTGTGGTGAATTATCACTCCGTTCTTCTCCAGACTGTCAGAGACAAAATCACTTACATCGTTATCTTCATAGGGCAGTACACGCTTCGCCCTGTCTAGCAGGTGTACCTCCGTCTGTTTAAAATTTGAGAAGATAGTGGCAAATTCACAACCGATTATTCCCGAGCCGAGAATGAGCATTCTCTCGGGGAACTTCTCTAAATCAAGTATGTGGTCAGAGGTGATAATCCGTTTTCCGTCAACTTCAAGCCCCGGGTATTGACGTGGCCTCGATCCTGTAGCTACAATGAAATTTTCGCCTCTGATAATTTTATTACCACTCTCGCCACCTGTTATCTTTACAGAATGTCCATCAATGAAATTTGCCCAACCTTTCTCTAGTATTACTGAACCATTAGCGTGTTTGTCGGGTGAGTATGACTCAATCTGACTGAGCATTTGGTATTGTTTTTCCTTGGCAGCCTGAACGATGGTTTTCTTTACCTCATTGTAATTTACAGTCAGATTTCCGGCTCTGTAACCCCTGTCAATTCTAGCGGCTACTGAGTAATCCATCGAAAGCTCATACATAGTTTTGGATGTGAGAACTCCGTTAATTATACCTGTTCCACCAAGGTTGGTACCTTCAATGAGGCATACGTCCATCCCAAAGTCGAGAGCTCTTGAGGCAGCTGCAAACCCGGCAGGTCCACTGCCAATTACTACCAAATCATACATCTTGTCAGTTGTCATAATCATTTATGTGATTACTCCTTTTTCTTGTAAGACGAAACATGTCTGCCAACCTTTTGTGAGTAGAGATCTTTTATCGTTATGATAATGCCTGTCTCTTCAACATCGCCAAAACGATCGTTGATGGCAGTTCCAAAAGTTCTCATTGATGGCGACAGTCCCATATAGGCATTTATCAGAGGTGGTATGTTCTCGCCTAGTTCACGAACTTTTTTACTCAATATTTTGTAGTCCTCTTCAAAACTGTTTTCTGAGAAAATCTCTTTCAACTGATCGTTAGTGAATGATATCTTAACGGGTGAATGAGGATATACCAAATTCTCTTTGTCTCTGAAATAGATCTTCATAAAACCAAGAATGTAATCTCTTGCCTCCTGATTGAAGTGTGTGTACATAGTTACTTTGCCGAAAAAATATTTCATTTCGGGGTAGTGAATTATCAGTGTGCCTAATCCGTCCCAAAGGTTATCAAGAGCAAACAGACTCTTAGCACCTGCTTTACTCGACTGATACTGAGGTTGCACGAATGAACGACCCAGCTCGATGGTGTGAGGCAATACCTCATTTATGAATTTATCTGAAAGATGGAACAGGCGTGATGTTGCCAAAACAACTTCGCCTTTATCATTTTTAGGCAGGTTATTTCCCAATAGGTAACGATAACCCCCAAGTATCTCCTGCTCATCGGGATCCCAGACTATCAACTGACGGTATGGTGTCTTTGCCATATCGTAATCGTCAATGTCAGCCGGCTTGCCGGTGCCACCTCCTGCCAACCTGAAGGTAATTTCCCTAAGCCTCCCTACCTCCTGCATCAGAGTTGGTGCGTCATGAGCAGTAAAGTCATATATCTTGTTGTTCCCTTTGTTTGTGTATCGTACAAACAGGTTATCTGTAAGTTCAGACAAAATCTCCTTTTTAGGAAAGGGTTGTATTACAGGCTTTGACTTATTCATATGTTTAAATGTTTAAATACAAAGTTAATTGTTTTTTGTCAGGTTATAGGTTAGTTCCTTGATTTTTTGAGCCCACTCTTGTGGTTTCAAACCATTGTTAAGTTCTTCCCATTTAACCGGCTGCCCGAATTTCAGTGTTATCTCTTTGTTAATACTTTTGAAAAGCTCCTTTGGTAAAAACAGCATCTCGATATTTAATTTAATTCCCAGCCTCTTTCTGAAATTAGCAAGGTTGTAAAAGAAGTTGCTGTTTTGCCCTGATATGTATACCGGAATAATATCTCGTTTGTGTTGTATTGCCTTCTTAATGAAGTTTCGTTTCCACTCAAGGTCAGTTATCTTACCATCAATCTTTCTGCTTACCAACCCTGCCGGAAACATCAGTATCTGATTGTCTGAAGCGTAAGCCTCCTCTAACAGTCTGGCTGCTTCACGTCCTTGTGCACCATGCTTATTGATAGGTACAAAATGAGACTTCAAGTTTGTAAGATTCAGAAGGATATCATTAACCGGAAACAGAACCTTAGGGAATCTCTTGCCAACTTCAGTTAAAAATACCATACCGTCTAAACCTCCCAGAGGATGGTTGGCTGCAAAGATATAGCGATTGTCCAATGGTATATTCTCCAGCCCTGATGAGGAGTAGCTTCCCGAAAACTCTTCTGCTATGGCCTCTGCAAAGTCAAGCCCTTGCTTGTGTTTGTTGCGGTTTATAAAATCGTTTATCCCCTCTTGATGAACAATTTGCTTCAGGAAAGAGAGCAGGAATTTAGGGATGTACTTGTACATCTTAGGATTTTTTGATGCAAATACATTGTCAATATCTATAAACTTTTTGGTATCTGGTGTTGTCATTTTTTTGCATCTTCAGATGATTAAAACAATCATTTTTATTGATGATATCAAGTATAGAAAAAAAAACTTAAATGCACCTGTTTTATTTCTGAAAAAAGGAGTATGACCACTCTTTTTTAGAAAAAAGTTTTCAACAAGTGGGATAAAGTGGTGTAAAATGGTTGGTTGTGGTTTAAATAATCACTACTTTTACCTTTTGATAAATAGAAATATTATGGCAGCCTTCATTGGTGACTTTTCATGTAAGCTCGATGCTAAAGGACGGATAGTGCTTCCATCACCATTTAAAAAGATAATGGTGACCAACGGAAGCGACCGCTTTGTTGTGCGTAAAGACCTGTTTGAGAACTGCCTTGTTTTAACTCCGTTTAACCAGTGGGAGGGAGAGCTGGAGAAGATAAGAGCTAAGCTGAATACATACAATCGTGATCACAATAAATTTATCAGAGCCTTCTTTAAAGGATTGGCTGAGGTGAGTTTCGATTCCAATGGAAGGATATTAATTCCCCGAAGGCTGAAGGAGCAGATAGGAGTTGGCGGCGAAGTTGTTCTTGTTGGTGTAGACAGTCATATTGAAATATGGGACGATAACGAGTTTAATTCTTTGGATGTTGAACCGGATGAGCTAGGGCAGTTGGCAGAGAGGATTTTGGGAAATAGCGACGGTGTTAAACCGGATTAGTTAATAATGCAATGGGCGAACAATACCACATACCTGTTTTGTTGAAGGAGTCAGTAGACGGACTTGAAATACAGCCCGAAGGAGTGTATGTTGACCTTACATTCGGAGGAGGAGGTCATAGTCGCGAGATACTTAAACGTATTGGAGATGGTAAACTGATTGTTTTTGACCAGGATGAGGATGCCCATGAAAATAGACCCGACGACCCAAGAGTTATTTTTGTTAAGCATAACTTCAGATATCTGACAAACTTTTTGAGATATCTGAATATTGAGGAGGTCGATGGTATCTTAGGTGACTTGGGAGTTTCGTCTCACCATTTTGATGTTGCCGAAAGAGGATTCTCCTTTCGTTTCAAAGGATCTTTGGATATGCGAATGAATAGCTCTGCAATAAAGGATGCTGCCGCTGTTCTGAACAACTATGAGGCGAGTGACTTGAAACGAATCTTCTCGGTGTACGGAGAGATAAAAAATGCAGGAAGACTTGTAAGAGAGATAACTTCACAACGGCTGAACAACCCGTTTAGGTATACAGATGATTTAAAGGGGGTGGCCGAAAAGATTGCTCCTAAAAAGGATATTTCAAAATTTTTGGCAAAAGTTTTTCAGGCACTTCGCATTGAGGTGAACCAAGAGATGGCAGTATTAGAGGAGACGTTGGCACAATGTCCGGCACTACTAAAAAAGAGTGGTCGACTGGTTATTATATCCTATCACAGCCTTGAGGACAGGCTGGTGAAAAATTTTATTAAAACAGGTGGATTCAAAAGCTCGGAGGTGATAACTGATATTTATGGAAATGCGGATGTTCCGCTTAGAGCCATAAACAGAAAGGTAATTGTTCCTTCGGATGATGAGATTGGTAGAAATAACAGAGCACGAAGTGCAAAACTTAGAGTAGCAGAGAGGATATGAAAAAGTTATTTCAATTTAAGGATTTTGTGAATTCCAGCGAAGAGTTGCAGGAGCTTAAAACGGTGACCTTTAAGGATGTTATGAATGGTAGGTTGCTTACCAAAAAGCTGTTTACCGGTCAGATATATTTTATTTTTCTCGGGGTAGCATTGGGATTTCTTTATATCAGTAATCACTACACCGTTGAGAGATTACAAAATGAGCTTTACATGCTGAACCGTGAGGTTAAGGAGTTAAGGTACGAGGCCGTTACAACATCATCCGACCTGATGTCGATGAGCAAACAGAGCGAAGTGCTGGAGAGGATGAGAGCCAGGGGAGTTGAGTTGAATGAGCTGACTGAGCCTCCGAGAGTTTTATATGTACCGGAATAACAAGTAATGGATAGAAAGAAAAATATAATTTTGCGTTTTGGTGTTCTTTACATCTTAGTCTTTGCCGTGGCTGTATTCGTTATTATGAGTATATTTAATTTGCAGTATGTTAAAGGGGGAGAGCTGAAGAAGAAGATTGCTGTGCTTAAATCGATGAAGAAAGAGATAGTTGCCAACAGAGGAAATATCCTCTCTGATGATGGCAGGGAGTTTGCCTGCTCTGTTCCTAGTTACCGTATTCACATGGATATGCTTGCGGGAGGACTAACGCAGGGTGTATTCAATAAAAACGTGAGAAGCCTCGCTAATCATTTGTCAAAGTTCTTTAGGGATAAATCATCACAGACATACCTTAATAACTTGAAAAAAGCAAGAAGGGCAGGTAAGCGATACTACCTCGTTAACAGAAAGAAAATCTCCTACACCGAACTTCAGAAAGTTAAACAGTTTCCATTTTTTAATCTAGGGAAAAACGTTGGTGGCTTTATTGTAGAGCAGTTCGATAGCCGTGAGAAACCATTCGGACTGCTGGCTTCACGAACTATTGGCTCTATTTACGGAAATAAAGAGTTGGGAGGTAAAGCCGGTTTGGAAAAAGCCTACGAGAAGTATCTGAGGGGAGTAAACGGAGCCGGAACATACACTAAAATTGCCGGTCGTTGGATTAACCGCGAGGAGATTCCTTCCATTGACGGGAAAGATATTATAACTACCATAAATGTAGAGTTGCAGGATATGACGGAGAATGCTCTGCTCAGACAGCTTGAAAAGCAGGAGGCTCGTTACGGCGTAGCTGTGCTGATGGAGGTGCAAACAGGAGAGATTAAAGCTATTGCAAACCTGATGCGTACATCATCAGGTAAATACTCTGAGGCGTACAACTTTGCAGTGGGTGATGCAACAGAGCCCGGCTCTACATTTAAACTTGCATCAATGATAGTTGCCCTCGAAGATGGAGTGGTAACACTCGACGATACTATTGATGCCGGAAATGGAACTTACAGATATTACGACCGGATAATGAGAGATAGTCATCATGGTGGCCTTGGAAAAATTACCGTTCGTGAGGCATTTGAGAAATCATCAAATATCGGTATCTCAAGGATGATTTACGATAACTATAAAAGTAATCAGGCAAAATATGTTGAGAGAATATTCTCCATGGGGCTGAACAAACCTCTTGAGCTGGATATCGCCGGTGAAGGCGCTCCTGTATTTCGATTCCCCGGCGAGAAGTACTGGTCAGGAGTATCTCTCCCCTGGATGTCTATAGGATATGAGGTGCAGATGACACCTTTGCAAATTTTAACTTTTTACAATGCAATAGCCAATAATGGGGTTAAGGTAAAACCTATGTTTGTAAAGGAGATACGCGACCATGGTGATGTGGTTAAGAGATTTGAGCCGCAGGTACTAAATCCCTCAATATGCTCAAAAAGTACAGTTGAGAAAGTTCATGAAGTATTGATGGGAGTTGTGGAACGCGGAACTGCCACAAATATAAAAAGTGATAAATATAAAATTGCCGGGAAAACCGGTACTGCACAGATAGCGAGTGGTACAAGCGGATATCATAAAAACAGAGTAGAGTATCAGGGTACTTTTGTGGGTTACTTTCCGGCAGACAAACCCGTCTATAGCTGCATTGTTGTGGTTAATGCACCATCTAAAAATGTCTATTATGCCAATGTGGTGGCAGGTACTGTTTTTAAAGGAATATCCGACAGAGTGTATGCTCAGAGTTTCGACCGGCAGGAGATTGCCGAAGACCTTGAGATAGAGGCGTCCAACAGTATGCCATACTCTAAAGGGGGTAAAAAAGAGGAGTTGCTGGCGGTATTCGATGATATAAAGATAAATATTAAGAATAAAGATGTTGATTCTGAGTGGTTGTCAACAAGGGCTCGTGAGTACGATATTCTGTTGCGACCTAAAATTATACCGAGAGGTCTGGTGCCTGACGTGAGAGGTATGGGAGCAAAGGATGCTGTTTGTGTCCTTGAAAATGCAGGACTGAAAGTAAATGTCAGGGGTGCAGGTAGGGTGAGTCACCAATCGCTGACACCGGGAGGTAGATTCAGGAAGGGTAAGACTATAACTTTAAGGATGGGCTAATGGAGTATAAATTGTCACATATATTATCAGCGGTAAAGGTTATCTCCTCAAAAGGAGCTGTAGACCCGGTAGTCTCTGAGATTATTTTTGACTCAAGAGAGGCCGGAATAAATAGTGTTTTTGTTGCTATTAAAGGGACTCAAACAGACGGCCACCAATACATAAAAGGTGTTTTCGAAGCCGGCTGTAAAGCTGTAGTTTGTGAGGTGATGCCTGAGGTTATTCCTGATGATTGCATCAGTTTACAGGTTGAGAACTCATCGGAGGCATTGGGGCAGATGGCTTCTATCTTTTATGACAATCCGTCGGAGAAGCTGAAGCTGGTTGGTGTAACAGGTACTAACGGAAAAACAACCATTGCAACACTTCTGTACGAAATGAGCCGGCTGCTGGGTAACAAGACAGGGCTCTTCTCTACTGTTGCAAATTTTATCGATGGAAAAGAGATTAAGGCTACCCATACAACCCCCGACGCAGTAACGCTAAACCGTATGATGAAACAGATGGTTGACGAAGGATGCTCCTACTGTTTCATGGAGGTTAGCTCACATGCTATTCATCAGAAACGAATCAGCGGACTCACATTTGCCGGGGGTATCTTTACAAATATAACTCACGACCATCTCGACTATCACAAAACATTTAAGGCATACATCACTGCTAAAAAAGTATTCTTCGACGGGCTCAATAAAAAGGCTTTTGCTCTTGTGAATGCCGATGACAAGAACGGAGCTGTAATGGTTCAGAATACCAAGGCCTCTGTTTACACCTACTCTGTTCGCGATATGGCCGACTTCAAAGGGCGCATTATCGAAAGTATGTTTGAAGGTATGCAGCTCATTATTGATGGGCAGGAGGTGTGGACAACATTTGTGGGGTTTTTTAATGCGCAAAACCTTATGGCTGTTTATGGTGCTGCACGAACTTTAGGTTTCGAAAAAGGAGATGTACTTGTTGCCCTAAGTAAACTTCAGTCGGTTGATGGTAGGTTTGAGACAATACGTTCGGACGATGGTAAGACGGCTGTTGTTGATTATGCTCACACTCCCGATGCTCTTAAAAATGTTATCGACACAATAAATCAGATAAGAAGTTTCGACCAGCAACTGATTACCGTTGTGGGGGCAGGTGGCGACAGGGATATGAGTAAACGTCCGGTTATGGCTGCCGAGGCGGTTAAAGGCAGCTCGAAAGTTATCCTCACTTCCGATAATCCTCGGAGTGAAGAGCCGGAGCAGATAATTGAGGATATGATGGAGGGGGTTACCTTTAAAGAGCGCATCAAGGTTATTTCAATAACTAACCGTAAGGAAGCCATTAAGACCGCTTGTATGGTTGCACGGGCTGGAGATATCATTCTGATTGCCGGGAAAGGTCACGAGACCTATCAGGAGGTGAAGGGTAAAAGAACCCATTTTGACGATAGAGAAATTGTAAAAGAAATATTTGCACAAAAATAAATAACTATGCTTTACTATCTGTTTCAATACTTATCAGAACTGAATTTTCCGGGGGCAGGGATGTTTCAGTATATCTCTTTCAGAGCAAGTATGGCTATCATCTTTTCGCTGCTTTTTGCTACTGTTTTTGGCAAGGTGATTATTCGGTCACTTCAGCGCCAGCAAATTGGAGAGGTAGTACGCGACCTTGGACTTGAAGGTCAGTACGAGAAGAAGGGAACACCCACAATGGGTGGTCTGATAATTATTGGTGCAATTCTGATTCCCACAATACTCTTTGCCAAACTCGAAAATGTATATATCATTCTGATGATTATCACTACCCTTTGGTTAGGCACAATTGGTTTTATTGACGACTATATTAAAGTATTTAAGAAAGATAAAAAGGGTCTTGCAGGAAGATTTAAAATTGCCGGCCAGATAGGTCTGGGGTTAATTGTTGGCCTGACACTCTATCTTAGCGATGATGTTGTGATAAGGGAGAGAGTCCCGGGACAGAGTATTCAGGTTGAAAATAGGCAGGGCGAAATCACCGAGCGTCCGGTGATGCGTGAGATAAAGGGGGCAATTACAACAGTACCGTTTTTTAAGAATAATAAATTTGATTACTCATCGGTACTAGGCTTTATGGGCGACAGTGCTAAAAAATATGGATGGATAATTTTTGTACTGGCAGTAATTTTTATCATTATCGCAGTGTCCAATGGTGCAAATATCACTGATGGCCTCGATGGTCTCGCCACGGGAACGTCGGCAATTATTGCTACTACCCTCGGAATTTTCGCCTATCTCTCGGGTAATATTATCTATGCCAACTATCTGCATATTCTCTACATCCCATTCTCCGAAGAGCTTGTGATTTTTATTGGTGCATTCATAGGTGCAACGGTGGGGTTTCTGTGGTATAATTCATTCCCGGCTCAAGTGTTTATGGGCGATACAGGTAGTCTTACTCTCGGTGGAATAATTGCTGTTTTTGCAATAATGATTAGGATAGAGCTTTTGATACCAATATTGTGCGGGATATTTTTTGTTGAAAATGTCTCTGTAATGATGCAGGTGGGATGGTTTAAATATACACGAAAGAAATTTGGTGAGGGGAGGCGGATATTCAGGATGGCGCCGCTTCATCATCACTATCAGATAAAAGGATATACCGAGTCGAAAATAGTAACACGCTTTTGGATTATTGGTATCGTACTGGCCGTAATTACATTGGTAACGTTGAAGGTAAGGTAGGAAGAAGGAAGGTAAAAGGCAAAAGTAAAAAGGCAAAAGTAAAAAGTAAAAAGTAAAAAGTAAAAAGTAGAAAGTAAAAAGGCAAAAGCTGAATGATTGCAGAGTCCTGAGAATCGGAATATGGAGGTGAAGATAGAATGAGAATAAGAGAGGTGTATTAGTTACAGGAATATGTGAGGAGATATGATAGAGAAAATTGTAAAATAATTAGTCTTTTAATTTTCTCTCCCTTGGGGGGAGTTAGAGGGGGCATATATTAGATGAAAAAGAGGTTAGTCATATTGGGAGCAGGGGAGAGCGGCATTGGTGCGGCTATGCTTGCTATGCAAAATGGCTTGCAGGTTTTTGTCTCCGATATGGGGGAGATAAAGCCTCACTTCCTCGATGAGTTGAAAGAGTGTGGCGTTGAGTTTGAACAACGGGGACATTCGGAGATTAAAGTATTAATGGCTGATGAGGTGGTTAAGAGTCCGGGTATACCCGATGATGTCCCTCTTATTGTGAAGTTGAAAAGTAGAGGTATTCCGGTTATCTCAGAGATTGAGTTTGCCGGAAGGTATGCCAAAGGAAAGACGATTTGTGTTACAGGTAGCAATGGTAAAACAACTACCACAATGCTTATTCATCATATTTTAACTGAGGCAGGGTTAAACGTGGGAATGGCAGGTAATGTGGGTGTTAGTTTTGCCAGGCAGGTTGCACAGGGTGTTGAGCCTGAGTGGTGGGTTTTGGAGCTGAGTAGTTTTCAGTTGGATGGGATGTTCAGTTTTAAGGCTGATATCGCAATCATCCTGAATATTACCCCCGACCATCTCGACAGGTATGGACATGAGATGCAGAACTACATCAACTCAAAGTTCAGAGTGGTGCAAAACATGGCAGAGGGGGATAAGTTTCTCTACTGTGCCGATGATAAAAATGTAGTTGCTGAGATGGAGGAGAGAAGTATTGTGAGTTGTAAACTGCCGTTTTCATTAAAAATCAGAGTGAGTGAGGGAGCATATTTAGAAGATGATAAAATTGTAATTAATTATAAAAATGAATCTATGAGCCTTTTTGCACATGAGCTTTCTTTAAAGGGACGCCATAACATCTATAACTCTATGGCAGCCGGGATAGTGTCCCATGTTATTAAGATTCGAAAGAAGATTATCCGCGATAGCCTGATAAGCTTTAAAGGGGTTGAGCATCGGCTTGAAAAAGTCGCTACCGTTCGTGGTATTAAATTTATCAACGACTCTAAAGCTACCAATGTCAACTCTACCTGGTATGCTCTTGAGTGTATGGATAATCCTGTGATTTGGATTGCCGGTGGTACAGATAAAGGTAACGACTACGCTGAGCTGGAGGATATTGTGCGCAAAAAGGTGAAGGTTCTTATCTGCATGGGCAGAGATAATAAAAAGCTGGCGAACTATTTTAAAGGTATAGTACACGAAATAATCGAGACAAGCTCAATGAAGGATGCCGTAAAATCAGCATACATGGTGGGTGAGATTAACGATGTTGTTCTGCTCTCTCCTGCATGTGCCAGTTTCGACCTTTTTAATAATTATGAGCACCGGGGTATACTGTTTAAAGATACTGTAAGGAAATTGTGATGGAAGAGTTTTTGCAAAGATATTTTAAGGGCGACAAGATAATCTGGTATGTAATAGCAGGGTTGTCTGTTATCTCTATGATGGTAATCTATAGTGCTACCGGAAACCTGGCGTCAAAGCACCATGCCGGAAATGCGGTTTACTATCTGGTGAGGCACGCTATGTTTCTGCTGTTTGGCGTAACTATTATTGTTTTTGTGCATAAGATACCCTATAAATGGTTTGGTCGTCTGGCGTTTATTATTTTGATGCTAGCGATTGCACTTCTGTTTATAGCACTCTTTTCAGGTACGAATATTAATAGTGCAAATCGTTGGATTACCCTACCTATTGTGAATTTAACTTTTCAACCTTCTGAGTTTGCTAAGATTGCTTTGATGATTTTTCTTGCCAAAGAACTTGCCCGGCATCAGGATGTTAAGATTACACGTAGGGTCTATCTCCGCCGACTCCTTTTGCCTGTTGTTGGAGTTGTAGGTTTGATATTTACCGAAGACCTCTCTACAGCTATCCTGATTGGTTTTGCAAGTATGGTTCTGATGTTTATCGGTAGGGTGCCGTTTAAGTTTCTTGCCTCTACCGGAGGTCTGGCTATTGGAGCATTGGTTATTCTGCTGTTGTTAGCTCCCCATATCCCACGTAAGTGGCCCGGGTGTGGCCGGTTGATGACGTGGAGGGGGAGGGTTGAGCATTTCCGGGATAAGGGGGATGCCACCAAGAGTGACTCACATGACTATCAGGCCTCAAAATCTGAGTTGGCAATTGCAAACGGAGGTTTCTTCGGCAAAGGACCGGGTAATAGTGTGCAACGATATTTCTTGCCTCATCCCTACAGCGATTTTGTTTACGCTATCATTATCGAGGAGTTTGGCATGTTTGGTGGGATGATTGTTTTGTTGGCATACATGATTTTGCTATTCAGGGCAGGAGTGATTGTACGGTCTAGCAACAGGGTCTTCCCGGCTCTGTTGGTTATGGGGCTTACTATGACTTTAGTTCTTCAGGCAATAATAAATATGGGAGTAGCAGTAGGAATGTTTCCTGTAACGGGGCAGACTCTGCCGTTGGTTAGTATGGGAGGTACTTCAATACTATTCTCCTGTTTGGCACTAGGGATGATTTTGAGTGTTAGTAAGTCTAATCTCGAAGATAAGGAGCAGTCGAATGAAAAGCCTGAAGTGGTAGATGTTTAGGGTAATTATAGATAGAGCGGTTGATATTTTATACCAAATCAATTTTTAACTGATGAGAGTCATAATTAGTGGAGGTGGTACAGGAGGTCATATTTTTCCGGCAATAGCAATTGCTAATGCCTTGAAAAGTATTGACCCAGAGATTGAGATTCTTTTTGTGGGAGCGAAAGGGAAAATGGAGATGGAGAAGGTGCCGGCTGCAGGATATAAAATAATAGGGCTTACGGTTGCCGGATTGCAGCGTAAGCTGACAGCTAAGAATCTGTTATTCCCGTTTAAGCTGATTGCCGGGATAATTCAGGCAAAGAGGGTTGTTAAGAATTTCAAGCCTGATGTTGCTATTGGTGTGGGAGGTTATGCCAGCGGACCTGTTCTCAGGGTGGCATCCAATTCCAGAGTTCCATGTTTGCTGCAGGAGCAAAACTCATATCCGGGAATTACAAATAAGATTTTGGCCAAAAAGGCTAAACGAATATGTGTTGCTTATCCTGCCATGGAGAGGTTTTTTCCTGCCGGTAAAATTGTGATTACAGGTAATCCGGTACGTCAGGATATTATGACTAAGGTTGAACGGAGTGAGGCTGTTGAGTATTTTGGTTTGGATAGTTCAAAAAAGAGCATACTGGTAATAGGTGGAAGTCTAGGAGCTCGTTCGGTTAATGATGGTATTTTGTCAGGAGTGAAAGGGCTCCCTGATGATGTTCAGTTGCTGTGGCAAACGGGTAATTTCTATTTCGAAGAGATGAAAAGTGGTGCCGGTGATGTTAAAAATGTGAAGATTCAACCTTTCATTAAAAGAATGGATATGGCATACACCGTAGCTGATGTGGTTATCTCACGTGCCGGAGCTTTGTCGGTGTCGGAGTTGGCTGTAGCCGGAAAGCCGGTGATTTTTATCCCTAGTCCAAATGTGGCCGAAGACCATCAGACAAAGAATGCCAAAGTTATGGTTGATGACAACGCAGCACTGTTGGTTAAAGATGATGACAAAGATATATTGATTGAAAAGGCATTGGAGTTGCTAAACGATAGCGAAATGATGAGTCGGTTGAGTAAGCATATTCTAAAACATGCCCGTCCTGATGCAGCCAAAAATATAGCGCAAGAGGTATTGGAGGTAGGATGTAGGAAGTAATAAGTAATAAGTAATAAGTAAATAGAGAGATATGGATTTTAAGTATCTGAAACAGGTCTTTTTTGTTGGCATCGGTGGTATCGGAATGAGTGCCCTGGCGCGGTTTTTTTATCGTCAGGGAGTTGCTGTGTTTGGGTATGATAGGACTCCGTCGCAATTAACTGTGAAGTTAGAAAGTGAAGGTATGACTATCCATTACCTTGAGGATGTGGAGTGGCTGATTGAACAGTGTTTTCTGCCTGAAGATACATTGGTTGTTTACACTCCGGCAGTTCCTGAAAAACATTCTGAGCTTACATATTTTCGCGAAATGGGTTTCGATATAAAAAAGAGAGCCGAAGTGCTGGGAATGATTTCTAAAAGCTGGAATGCAGTTTGTGTGGCCGGTACGCATGGGAAGACAACAATTTCAACTCTTACAGCTCACATCTACACAAATTCAAAAATTGGCTGTACCGCTTTTCTTGGTGGAATATCTAATAATTACAATACCAACTTTCTGCATTCAGGTAAATCGCCCTACGTTGTTTTGGAGGCTGATGAGTACGACAGGTCTTTCCTGCATCTCACCCCATATATGTCGGTAATCACATCAATCGATGCTGATCATCTTGATGTCTATGGCAATGAGAGTGAGTTGAAGAAGAGCTTTAATGAGTTTGTTGGGCTAACACGTCCGGGGGGAACATTGATTCTGAAAAAGGGTATTGGCAAGCTTACACCTCCTGAAGATTCAGTGAGGTTCTTCTACTCTATGCAGGAGGAGTCAGATTTTTACGCTTCAAACATTCGGCTTGTTGACGGCCTGTACCATTTCGACCTGAATAGTCCGTTTGGAAAGATTGAGGAGTTGAAGCTTGGCATACCCGGACTGTTAAATGTTGAGAATGCTATCGCAGCTTCTGCCTTGGCACTAATCGGAGGGGTAACTGAGGATGAACTGAAAGCCGGTCTGGCTTCATTTATGGGTATTCGCCGCAGGTTCGAATATATAATCAAAAGTGATAATTTTATTTTTATTGATGATTATGCTCATCACCCGGAAGAGATTAAAGCTACGGTGAATTCGGTGAAAGCAATCTATCCTGAGAAGAGAATAGCTGCTGTTTTTCAGCCACACCTTTACAGTAGAACAAAAGATTTTGCAGCTGAGTTTGCAAAGGCTCTAGATATGGTTGATCAGGTTTTCCTGTTGGATATATATCCGGCAAGAGAGCTGCCGATAAAGGGTGTTAGCTCCGAATTGATTAAAAAACAGATGAAAAATAGCAGTGCGATTTTGTGTGATGAAGAGTCGTTGTTTAATATGATTATGAAAGATAAACCCGATGTATTACTTACTATGGGAGCCGGAGATGTTGACCAGCTTGTGCCTGATTTGGATGAAAAAATCAGAGAATTTATAAAGTTATAAACTGTTTTGAATAAATTGTTAATAAAAAATAGTTGTAAATGAAACTGAAAGAGTGTAAAAGAACTATTTTTAAGCGGTGTAGTTTGTATTAATATGAGGAGATTATATCAAATATTGGGATTAGGTATTCTGGGACTCTATTTTCCTGTGATGATGGCTTTTGTTTCTGTGGATAGGGCTGGGGTTGTATGCAGGGAGGTACGTTCTGAAATAAGTGATAGTGTGACCAATAGGTTTATCACTGCTGATGAGATTCGTGCTTTGACACTGGAGAGATATCCGGGCATTCTTGGTCGCTTGACAGATGAAATCAATACTGAGGATATGGAGATGTTTTTTGAAAAGCATCCTGCCATAGATAATTGTGAGGTTTACTACACTCTGGGAGGCGTGTTGCGTGTTGAAGTTGAGCAGAAAGTTCCGATGTTGAGAGTGTTTAACGGTTCAAATAAATCCTATTATCTCGATAGGGAGGGATTGAAAATGCCTATCTCACTAAAGCATACAGCTCATGTTTTGGTGGCTAACGGTCATATCGACAAATTGAAAAATGGAGATGACCTGTTTGATTTGGCACAGTATATTAATAGTGACCTTTTTTGGAGGTCGCAGATTGAACAGATATATGTGGATAGCAAGGGTGAGTTTGTTCTTGCCCCCAGAGTAGGAGACCATCTTATTGAGTTTGGGACTATTGACAATATGGCTGTTAAATTCAGAAATCTCAAAGCATTGTATCAAAATGGATGGGATGCGAGAGAGTGGAATTTGTATAGAAAAGTAAGTTTAAAATATAATGGGCAGATAGTTTGCTCTAAAGTGGAATAATTATGATTGCTGAATCGAACTTAATTGCTGCTATTGATATTGGTACTACAAAGATTGTTGCTGTTGTTGGGCGCAAAACCGAAGACGGAAAGATGGAGTTGCTAGGGATGGAAGGTGTGCCATCAACAGGAGTGAAGCGTGGTGTTGTGCTTAATATCGAAGAGACCACATCAGCCATTCAGGATGTATTGACTAAAGTTGAGAAGAATCTGAATGTTAAGCTTGAGAAAGTTTATGTTGGAATTGCCGGTCAGCATATCCGAAGCCTGCAAAATACGGTGTCACGGTTTATTACCGACAATCCGGAGATTACACAAAATGATGTGGAACAACTATCACTCGATAACTACAAAATGCTTATCGAGGCAGGGGAGAAGATAATGCACGTTATACCTCAGGATTATGTTGTGGATAACGAAACCGGAGTGAAACAGCCGGTTGGAATGTCCGGCCGCCGTTTGGAGGGTAACTTTCATATTGTGTTGGGTCGGATAGCTTCAGTGAAAAATATAGAGAAGTGTATTAAGAGAGTTGACTTGGAGTTACAGGGACTAATACTTGAACCTCTCGCTTCGTCGCACAGTGTGCTTACTGATGATGAGAAGGAGGCAGGTGTGGTTTTGGTTGATATAGGTGGCGGTACTACCGATGTGGCGGTTTTTTATGATGGGATAATTCGCCACACTGCTGTTATCCCTTTTGGTGGAAATGTAATTACATCTGATATAAAAAGTGGATGCTCAATTCTTTACAAACAGGCTGAGACACTGAAGGTTCAGTTTGGTGCTGCTATTGGTGAGCGTGAACGAGAAGATAAGGTTGTTTCAATCCCCGGTCTTGACGGGTGGGAGCCTAAAGAGATTTCTTTCCGAAGCTTGTCGTATATTATTCAGGCAAGGATGGAGGAGATAATCGATCTGGTTCTCATGCAAGTTGAAAGATCCGGATTTTATGATAAGCTGGGTGCCGGTATTGTGGTTACAGGTGGAGGTGCTCTGCTGAGAGATATCTCTGATTTGATAAAGTTTCGTACTGCACTTGATGTTCGTATCGGAGTACCAGACAGATTTCTTGTCGGTTCTATCCCTGAAAGTGCCAATCTACCAATGTATGCCACAAGTATAGGATTGTTGATGAGTGCCATGAAAAAGCAGACAAGCTCAATATGCGAGCCGGAGTTGTTTGGAGGTCTTGAACCAACATTGCAAAGCAGTGGAGAAAGCAGACCGAAAGAGGTGAAACGACATTGGGGAAGAGGAGGTAAAAAAGCTAAGGCAAAGAGTGAAGAGGCAACAGGAAGTCTCTTTGACGGGATGTTTGATGGAATGAAAAACTCTATTGTTTCAATGTTCGACGATAAGGATGCTGAGATGTAAATTAATAAATGGCTAGAGTGCTAAAGAGTTTTATGGTTATAGGACTGCATGGTTAAATGGTTCAAATGTTAAGAGGTTTGTTAATGATAAAGAGCTTTCGATTACTGGCAATGAATATGAGTAATATCTGAAAAGCTATCAGTTAAAAGACAGTAAAATAAATACCAATGGAAGAAGATTTGATGAATTTTGAGATTCCTACCGAAAGATCTTCGATAATTAAGGTTATCGGAGTAGGTGGAGGAGGAGGGAATGCTGTTAATTACATGTTTAACAAAGGTATTAAGGATGTTAACTTTGTGGTGTGTAATACTGATCTTCAGGCTTTGGATAACAGCCCCGTACCGGTTAAGATACAGTTGGGTGAAACACTTACCGAGGGACGCGGAGCAGGGAATAAACCCGAGACGGGCAAGCAGTCCGCAATTGAAAATCTTGATAGTATTATTTCTGTATTAGAGGATAATACCAAGATGGTGTTTGTTACTGCTGGAATGGGCGGTGGTACAGGTACCGGTGCAGCACCTATCATAGCTAAAGCAGCTCACGAAAGGGGTATACTTACAGTTGGTATCGTCACTATCCCTTTTCGTTTTGAGGGGGAGAGAAGAATAACTCAGGCTCTGGAGGGTATTAGTGAGATTAAGAAGCATGTTGATGCACTGCTTATAATCAATAATGAGAAACTGAGACAGATGTACGGTGATCTGAAGCTTTCAAATGCTTTCTCAAAAGCTGATGATGTGCTTGCCACAGCTGCCAAAGGTATTGCCGAGATAATTACTGTTCATGGCTATATTAATGTTGACTTTGCCGATGTGGAAACGGTGATGAAGGATAGTGGAGTTGCAATTATGGGATCAGCATCTGCCGAGGGTGATAAAAGAGCTATTGATGCTATTCAGGCTGCATTGGATTCGCCGTTGCTAAACAACTATGATATTTCAGGGGTACAAAATGTTCTGCTGAATATCACTTCCGGTAAGGAGGAGATTACCATGGATGAGGTTGGTGAGGTAACAGATTTTGTACAGGCGATTATAGGTAATAATGCATCCATTATTTGGGGTACCGGCATTGACTCTGACCTGGGGAGTATGGTTAATGTTACAATTATTGCCACAGGGTTTGGGTATGAGTATACTGATGAGAAGAATTCGGCACCGGAGACACAACCAGAAGTTCAGCGTTTCTCACTCGATGGGGAGGTTATTGAGGAAAATGCTCCTGTACCAGTAGAGGAGGAAGAGGTGAAGGTTAATCCACTGACTGATGCGCCTGAGGTTGGAGGTACATACACTTTCAATATGGAGTTGGAGAGAGTGAAGAAAAAAGAGATGATTGACGAGCTCTATAATCCGGTTATTAAAAAAGCTGAAAGAGATACTCTCCCAAGGGATGATATACCTGCCGAAAGAGGAAGTTATAACCCTGCAGCAGCCATCCCATCGTCGCTATCCTCACTATCCCCCGAGGAGATTGAAGATGAGAGAATGATTGAACAGATGGAGAATGTTCCCGCTTACAAACGTAGGGGGATTCCAATTAACAAGGATAAGCAACAGAACAAGAGTGTTGATGAGCAGGTAAGTAGATTCTCCCTCTCTGATGATCCCGAAAAAGGTATCGTAATCAGAAAGAATAACCCCTATCTGCACGATAATGTGGATTAGTGAACCGGGACTTCATAGGTTCAGTATTAATATTTTTAGAAAAAGAGAATTATGGATTTTATAGATAGAATAACAGACGAGATAAAAACGGCCATGAAAGCCCGTGATAAAGTCTCTTTAGAGACACTTAGAGCTATTAAAAAAGAGTTGCTTGAACTACGATCAGCAAAAGGTAGTTCAGGTGAAGTTAGCGAAGAAGCAGCTGTTAAAGTAATGCAGAAGATGGTAAAGCAGCGTCATGATGTGGCTGTGATTTATGAGCAGCAGGGACGAATTGAACTTGCTGAGAAGGAGTTGTCAGAGATTAAAGTGCTTAATCATTTCCTTCCGGAGCCTTTGACTCGTGAGGAGGTAGAGGCAGCCGTTAAAGAGGTGATTGCTCAGGTAGGAGCTGCCTCAATGAAGGATATGGGCAGAGTGATGGGGCTAGTCTCTAAAAAACTTGCCGGCAGAGCCGATGGTAAAGTAATTTCAAATATTGTAAGGTCTTTGCTGGGATAGTTGAAAGGATAAATAGCCGTTATGGGTAACCTGTGGAAATGCTACTTTCACGCAGGATGATGTTCAACCCGTTATCACGGGTTGAGTGAGTTTATGATTCGTTTAGCCATAGGTTTCACCTATGGCTATTTTTGTTTCACCGCTTCGCGGTTTCTTTAAAGATAGAAAATAGTGACTCTTTACAAATACAGAAAATACACCAAAGAATTGCCTGTATGCTATCTTAACCCTTGAAAAGGGTTGAATAAAAATAGCCGTATGTGAAACATACGGAATTGAAATTTAAAAAGAGAGAAGAGAACACCGAAAGGTGTTCAACCTCCTATCCCTATAGAAATTCAAGAAAATTGTCCGGTGTAACAATATTAAACTCCGAGTCAGGGTACGCACTCCTCCACTGTTTGGGCTCTTTTGATTTTTTGCCGTGTTTGAATTCGAATGCGTAAAGTTTCCCGTTTCTCTCTTCAATTAGGTCAATCTCTTTCTGGTCATAAGTTCTCCAAAAATAGTTGTTAGAAAATAATCGCTGATACTCCTGTTTTTTTAATCGTTCCATTACCATGAAATTCTCCCATAACATACCTATGTCGTTTCGGTTGTTTCTGGAGTTAAAATTGTTGATAATTGCGTTTCGCACACCATTATCAAAAAAGTAGTAGCGTGACGACTTGGTTATCTCATTCCTCAGATTTCGTGAAAATCCCCCAAGTCGTTTTATTATAAATGCTTTCTCAAGTAAAGAGAGATACCTGTCTACACTCTGTTTTGCAATACCTAGACTGCTAGCTAACTCATTCATCGAAACTTCATGCCCTATTTGAAAGGCCAGTAAGCGCAATAGGTCAAATATCTTATTCTGATACTTCAGCTCCTTTAGTGTGAAAATATCCTTCAAAAGGTATGAGTCTCGGATAGATAGCAGATACTCTTTCTTATCAATAATACTGTCTTGTGTTAACACTTCAGGGTATGTGCCAAAAATCAAAAAATCTTCGAGATGTTCAAATATAAACATACCCCCATACTGTTTCTTTAATTCAACTATAGAAACCGGAAAAAGTTTCTTCTGCTTTTGACGGCCTGTTAAAGGTTCTCCCACCTGTCCTGACAAATCAAAGGAGGAAGAGCCGGTAAGGATTATAATCTTTTCCGGCATATTGTCGATTAGTAGTTTTATTGAATAACCGATGTTTGGTATCAGTTGTGCCTCATCAATAAATATCAGATCGTATCTCCCCAGTGCTGATTTTATCTTCTGTAAACTCTGTGATGATAGAATCTCATGCAAATCGAAGTTGTCACCTGTGCCTGAATAGATACTACCATTAAATTGTGAGATTAGCTTTTCAATCAACATCGTTTTGCCAACTCTGCGAGGACCAAATAGAACAAAGACTTTGCCTTTTTGGAGCAGTATCTCTTCTGATTCTTCATAAAATCGTTTAATCCATTGGGTATTCATGTCCTGAAATTTTTAACAAAGGTATGGTAAAATTCCTAATTAGGCAACCTGACTTGCCTAATTAGGCATAATTAGGCAAGTCAAGTTGCCTAATTAAGTAAATATGGGCAAGTCGAAAGAAGATGGTTTCAATAGAGTAGTTAAAAAAAGGTAGATAGGATAAACATAACTGAACCCTGACAGTGGTCAGAGACCCTGTCAGCGGTATTGATAGCAACATTATTTTCGTCCATGCACCGCTGTCAGAGTCTAACGACTGCTGACAGGGTGGAGAGATGTATTGTTTTGGAGTTGGGTTGTAGAAATGTAATGGCTACCACTGAATACCAGAAGCAACCCTTGAAAAGGGTTGAACAAAAATAGTCGTATGTGAAACATACGGAATTGAAATGTCAAAATAGAGAAGAGAACACCGATAGGTGTTCAACCTTCCATCCCTAGGAACTCAATAAAATTATCAGGTGTAACAACATTAAATTCCGAGTCAGAATCTAACGACTGCTGATGGGGTGGCTTTCTTTAAAAAAAGCCACCCTGTCACTAAAACTATATTGTATGTCTGCTAAACTGCAATCTTCTCAACAGCAGTTTTTATTCGTTCGATTGTTTCACTCTTCCCAATCATCTCAGCAATAGTCATCAGGTCAGAGCCAAAACCACCGCCCACAAGAGCCAGCCTGAGCGCATTCATCACCAGCCCGAATCCAAGACCTTTGGTTTCGATAAGTTGAGTGATTGTCTCTTTAATCATATCTCCTTTCCAACCATCTACATTTTGCAGGTGGCTAGTCAGTTCACCCATGAAAGCCGGCACATCCCCTTTCCAGCGTTTCTTGACCACCTTTGGGTCGTAGCTATCGGGAGCAATGAAAAACATGCTCGCCTGATCCCAAATCTCCTTTACAAAAGCAACCCTATCTTTTACTAACGCCACAACTTTTTCGGTGTATTCATCAGTTGCCTCGATCCCCCTCTCTGTAAGTTCCTCCTTAAAGAGTGAAGCCAGCTCCTTGTTCGTTTTTTGTAACAGATGCTGCTGATTGAACCACTTAGCCTTTTCCGGATCAAATCTTGCTCCCGACTTGTTAACTCTGTCGAGTGAGAATAGTTGAGTCAACTCCTCAAGAGTGAAAATTTCCTGCTCTGTTCCCGGATTCCACCCCAGCATCGACAACATATTAATAAATGCTTCTGGAAAGTACCCCTCTTCACGATAGCCTGAGGCTGTTTTACCTGTCTTTGGATCTTTCCATTTAAGAGGGAAGACAGGGAATCCTGCTTTGTCGCCATCGCGTTTACTAAGTTTACCTTTGCCTGTTGGTTTAAGTATTAACGGTAGGTGGGCAAAGCGGGGAGAGTCCCATCCTAAAGCCCGGTAAAGCAGTATGTGTAGTGGGAGAGAGGGGAGCCACTCCTCACCACGAATAACATATGAAATCTTCATAAAATGATCATCAACAATATTTGCCAGATGATATGTAGGCATGCCGTCTGATTTAAACAACACCTTGTCATCGAGGTCGCGAGTATTAAAAACCACTCTATCCCTTATCATATCTACCTCCTCTATATCCTCACTGTCGGGCATTTTAAAGCGAATTACAAAGTCACCTTTTAACAGCTCCTTCACTTTATCCTCGGGTAGCGATAGTGAGTTTCTCATTACCACTCTGGATTGAGCATTGTATGTGAATACTCTCTTTTGCTTCTCAAACTTACCTCTTTTAGCATCCAGTTCCTCGGCAGTGTCAAAGGCATAGTAGGCATGTCCTGATTCTATTAGCTTGTTAGCAAATGTTTTGTAAATATCCTTTCTCTCCGATTGGCGATAGGGGCCAAAGCCACAGCTTGTACCCGGCTTTTCGTCAAATTCCAGCCCGCACCACTCGAGAGCTTCAATAATATACTCTTCTGCTCCCGGAACATATCTGGTCTGATCAGTGTCTTCAATACGTAGGATGAACTGGCCGTTATTCTTTTTTGCAAAAAGGTAGTTGAAAAGGGCGGTTCTGACACCACCTATATGTAACGGCCCTGTTGGGCTGGGTGCAAATCGCACACGAACTTTATTATCTGACATAGTTATTTTTTTTGCAAAGATAAGAAAATGTATCTCTATGAATAAGGTATATTGTATCTGGAATTGTTAAATGATAATAAATATTTTATTTTAAACAGAAAAGCCGATAACATCTGTTACCGGCTTTTTCATTTTCCAAATTAAGTAGTTCCCCATTATAAGGGTGTTTGATGTTTTATCCGCATTTTGAAGCACCACAGCTTGTGCAAATCAGGCAACCCTCCTGATATATCAGGCTGTCGGAGCCACAACTCTCGCAGTGTCCTTTTTTAGCTTTTGTTCCGTTTGGAATATACTTTTTTAAAGCTCGCTCAACACCGTTTTTCCATGTGTTAATTGACTCACTGTCGAGTTGCAGACCTGAAACCAGATTCAGTACATCTTCGATAGGCATACCATGACGCAACACTCCTGAGATAAGTTTTGCATAGTTCCAAAACTCCTTCTCAAACTTGTGCGATAAACCCTCAATAGTAGTTTTGTACCCCCGTTTGTTAGTGTATTGGAAATCGTATCGGCTTATGCCATCTTTGTCACGGTTTTTAATAATTTTACCACTCGAAACGGTTTTTGGGAGTAAAATACCGTCCTCGTCGTCAGCTAATCCGGTAAAAATCTCATAAGGTTTACCCCCTATCAATCCTACAAAAGCGATCCATTTTACTTTGTTATTTTGGAATCGTACAACATCAGCCTTTAATACCTGCGGACGTTTATGCGGAAACTTGTTATCTTCATTATCTTCATTCTCTTCACTCTTGTCGTTGGCGATAAGAACACCTGAGCGACTACCGTCACGATAAACCGTAACTCCTTTACATCCGCTTTTCCATGCTTCAACGTAGAGCTCGCCAACCAACTTTTCAGTTGCATCTTCAGGCAGGTTTATTGTTACACTAATGGAGTGATCAATCCATTTCTGAATTAATCCTTGCATACGAACTTTGTTCAGCCAGTTTACATCGTTTGATGTAGCATTGTAATATGGCGATTTTTTCACCATCTCATCAATCTCCTCCTGAGAGTACTGCTTTGTCACATCATAATTATTGGCCTGCATCCAAGTTACAAACTTGTGATGGAAAACAACGTACTCTTCCCAGTGATCACCCACTTCATCAATAAAATCAACCTTTACCTTAGGGTCATTAGGGTTAACTTTTCGGCGACGTTTGTACACGGGAAGGAATACCGGTTCGATACCTGAACTTGTTTGGGTCATTAAACTTGTTGTTCCGGTAGGAGCAATAGTTAAAAGTGCAATATTTCTTCTTCCATACTTTTTCATGTCGGCCTCAAGCGATTTGTCAGCCTCAAATAGTCGGTTGATAAATGGATTGCTTACCTCTTTTTCAAAGTCATAAATTGGAAAAGCGCCACGCTCTTGAGCCATTGTTACAGAAGACCTGTAGGCGGCCAGTGCCAGAGTTTTGTGTACTTCAACGGAGAAACTGGTTGCAATATCACTTCCGTATCGGAGACCTAATGCGGCCAGCATATCACCTTCGGCAGTGATGCCAACACCGGTACGACGACCTTCAATGGCTTTTTTTCTGATATTCTCCCAAAGTTCAACTTCAACACGTTTTACAGTTTCAGGCTCAGGGTCAGAGTTGATCTTTTCAATTATAGCATCAATTTTTTCCAGTTCGAGGTCGATGATATCATCCATGATACGTTGTGCGTATCCGGCATTCTTCTTAAATAGCTTGAAATTAAATTTTGCCTTGTCAGTAAATGGATTTTCAACATGAGAGAAGAGGTTGATTGCGATAAGGCGGCAACTGTCATATGGACAGAGAGGTATCTCACCACATGGATTAGTCGATACAGTGCGGTAACCAAGATCAGCATAACAATCAGGTACCGACTCGCGGATGATTGTATCCCAAAATAGTATGCCCGGTTCAGCTGATTTCCATGCATTGTAAACTATCTTATTCCACAGATTTCCGGCATCTGTTTGTCTCTTTACCTTAGGGTTTTTTGAGTCGATAGGGTATTGTTGGTTGTATGGCTTTTTTTCAGTAACGCTCTCCATGAACTCATCATCAATCTTAACTGATACATTTGCTCCGGTAACTTTGCCCTGCTCCATCTTGGCATCGATAAACTGCTCCGAGTCGGGATGCTTTATCGACACACTTAGCATTAATGCTCCACGGCGTCCGTCTTGTGCTACCTCACGTGTTGAGTTGCTGTAACGCTCCATAAATGGAACAATACCTGTGGATGTGATAGCTGAGTTTTTTACCGGCGATCCTTTAGGTCGTATGTGTGAAAGGTCATGGCCAACACCACCACGGCGCTTCATCAGTTGTACTTGCTCCTGATCTATTTTCATCACACCACCGTAAGAATCGGCAATTCCATCATTACCTATTACAAAGCAGTTTGACAGAGAGGCAACCTGCTGATTGTTTCCAATGCCTGACATTGGACCTCCCTGGGGTACAATATATTTGAATTTCTCAAACAGACCATACAACTCCTCAACTGACAGGGGGTTGGGGTACTTACTCTCTATCCTTGCAATTTCACGAGCCAACCGCCAATGCATATCGTCCGGGTTTAATTCATAGATCCCGTCTTCGTCTTTTAAAGCGTACTTATTTAACCATACACGAGCGGCCAATTCATCTCCTTGAAAATATTCCAGAGAAGAGTCAAATGCCTCATCGTGGGCGTACACTTTTTTCATCTTATCAGATTTAAGGTCGATGGTTTTTACTGTCATGGTGTTGTTTTCTGTTAATAGGTTGATAAATTGTATATTAGCTATAGTAGATTTCTTCTTCTTTGCTATGTGCAATATAGCTATAGATAATTTTTTGGGCAAACTTTTTTCTTTTGCAAAGTGCGAAAGTTGTCCGTTTCAACAGGTTAAAGGGCTGAAATAGAGGCATCAAAAATCTTATTAACAATCAAAAGTTATCCAAAAAGATAAATTTTACAGATGGTTGTTTCTGTTTTCTGTTACGGAGATGGAGGGTGTAATCGTGTAGCGGTCAGTTGCTTTAGACAAAAAAAAGCGATACCCGTTAATGAGTATCGCTTTTTTTTAAAATTTTTCTTAAAAAAACCTTATACGGTTATCAGTTACTTCAGCTTCGTTCTTTAATGATTCGAAGATACTGTAGTCAACCTTATAGTTTATGCTTTGTTGTAATTGATTCTTCTCCTGCTCAGGGTTAACCTCTACAGTTGATTCGTTTGTTACTTTTACAACAAACACATTGTTGATACCTTTTACAGGAACAGATATTTCACCTGTTTTGCTGTTAGTGGCCAGAGCAACAAGGCTTGGCTCAATACCGGCACCTGCAACCTGTTGGTCGGCAAAACTTATGCCTTCAGCTTTCTGAACATTAACATCAAGCTTGCCGGCTAGCTGTTGGATATCTGAAATGTCTTTCTCTTTATTTTTCAGATCAGCAATGATAATCTCAGCCTTTTTGTCTTTTAAAAGTTCTCTTTTAATTTGATTTTTAACAACAGACAGAGGAGCATCTCCTTTTTCTGTTTTACCGGTAAGTACAGCAATCACAAATTCGTCGCCAAATTCATAAATTGGAGATGTGCTTCCAATCTCATTTTCAAAAGCCCATCTTATAAGTGTTCTTGGTGATTTAAGCGAACCGATATTTCTGTCGGTAGTTTTAATTCCGCGCCCGTATCTCTTAACCAGATTCTCATCTTCGATAGTTTTGTTGAATTTTTCAGGGGTGTTGTTCAGTGCTGCAAATTTTGTTGCGTCTGAATATACATTCTGATATGTTTTTGAACTGTAAGTAATATCTCTTACTAATGTGGCAATCTTGTATTTTGTGGTTGGCGTTCCTTTATCCTGAATGTTGATGATGTGAACACCAAATTGAGTTTCAACTTTTACAATGTCACCTTTTTTACCATTAAAACAGGCATCATTAAATTCCTTAACCATTGCACCATCTTTAAACCAACCTAAATCGCCACCGTTAATAGCAGAACCCGGATCCTCGGAGTTAGCTCTGGCAATTGTTGCAAAGTTACCATTGTTGTTAATCAGGTTAATCAGACTATCGGCTTTTGCATTTAACTCCTCTTTTGAAGCACCTGTTCTTATCAATATATGTCGTGCTTTAATAGAGTCAGGCATAGGTTTAATATCTACAAGACGTGAGAGAGTGTAGGCCTCATTCTTCAGATATGGTCCGTACAGATCGTTGATTTTAGCTCCTTTTATGAAATCCTGAAGTTTAGGACTTAATTGATTGGACTTAAGATAGCGATCTTCGTATGGTTGATCAGAGTTCATCTTTACATATTGAGTAGGGTCTGTATCTTTAGAGCCAAATACTTCCATTGCATTGGTAATCCACTCCTTTGCCATTAATTTATCTTCCTCTGAAGGCTTTACCGGGAAAGATACATACTCAATGTCGCGAGTCTCGTCCTGTTGGAAATTTGTTATGTTCTTACGATAATAGTTCTCAATCTCAGCATCAGAGATGCTTACTGTACTATCAGGAATTGAAGTGTATCGTTTAGCAATGAAGTCAAAATCTACTTTACGTAATTTTGCTTTGGCCTCCATGTTACTTTGAGAGGTAGTTACATACATTCCTTTTTTTAGTAGAGAGATATATTTCTCATTCACTCTTTCGTTGATAATTTGTTTCTCTATATAATTCCAGAAGAAACTTGATTTAGGATCATTGTCTTTCTGTTTAAGGAAATTGATAAGTTGAGCTTGATCAAAAACTCCTGTTTGAGGGTTAGTGAATATCTGACGAATGATAGGATGAACATCTCTCCCTGTTATCATTGATAGAAGCTCTTCAGAAGAGACGGTAAGACCTAAGTCCTCAGCCTTCTTATTGATTATAGTTTCAAAAATCAATTGTCTCCATACTTGATCTTTAACCTTGGCTGTCTCCTGCTCATCCAGTGAAGAGCGACCTGACTGTAGTTTCACAAACTCTTCCTGTTCGTCTAATTTTGCCTGATATTCCTGTATTGATATTGACGTGCCGCTTATTACTGCCACCTCCTGTTGTGAGCCCTTAAACATTGATTTGCCCGACTTAAAAAAACCTGTAAAGATGAATGCTAAAAGTGCAAACCCAATAAATACAGCTACTAATACTCCTGCTTTGGTTCTAATTTTCTGTAACGTTGCCATTGTATGATAATTATTATATAAATATGCTTGAATTTTCAGGGTACGAATATACAAAAAAAAGTTATGTATAAAGGTTCCTTTTTTAGTTTGATAAAATATTGTTATAAATAACAGTAGTGGTTTATTAATCAGGAGATAGTAGAGTGATTTTCACCAAGTCAATCTTCGAATTTGTAGCTTCAAGTACCTTAATAGAGAAAGATTCAATGATAATTTCGTCATTTATTTTTGGTATAGATTGAAAATAGTAGAGAATCATTCCTGCTATTGTTTCATAATTTTCCATCTCCGGCAGCTTAATATTATACTTTTCATTAATGTAGTCAATCTCCAGTCTACCTGAGAATTTATATTCTGTTTCACTTATCTTTACTTCAATATGGTCTGTTGTGTCATGCTCATCATCTATCTCACCAAAAATCTCTTCTAGTATATCTTCGAGAGAAATAATTCCGGCAGTACCTCCAAATTCATCTACAACTAGCGCAATACTTTTATTTTCATCAGTAAACTGTTTTAACAGAGAGTGTGCCGACATCGATTCGGGTACAATAGATATAGGGCTGATAATATTTTTAAGCTGTTTAGGGTTTTTGAACATTTGAGATACATGGATATAGCCAATGATATTGTCAATATTTTGTTTGTAAACCAATATTTTCGAGTAACCTGTTTCAACAAATTTGTTCTGAAGTTCTTTCAGTGTTTCATTAATTTCGATGGTAATTATGTCTGTTCGGGGAACAATACATTCGCGTATCTTTATTTTAGAGAAGTCTATAGCGTTTTTCAGCAGTTTTACCTCCTGCGGCATATCTGTTGATTGTTTGCTCTTTTTTTCGTGTTGCGAGAGTAGATTAGCGAGGTCAACTTTTCCAAATGGGAGTGCATCCTTTTGTGGCGTAAGGTTTATTCCTGCAATACTCTTCATTATCAATCTGGAGATAAAAATTGTTGTAATACTTATTGGGTAAAATAGGATGTAGAAGAATGAGAGGGGTAGGGCGAAAAGGTTTAGAACTAGAATAGGGTTTATGCGGAAAAGCGTTTTTGGTAAAAACTCGGCTGTAACAAGAATGATAATTGTGGAGATAATTGTTTGCAGAAGTAATACAATTGTATCAGAAACAATAAAGACTCTTAATTCAGGCTCTATTAGTTTAGCCATTTGTAAACCGTAAACTACCAACGCCACATTATTGCCAATAAGTAGTGTAGTAATAAATACTGATGGATTTTTTATAAACCGGTCGATTATCTTTCCCAGAAAAGGAAACTTCTTTTTGTTTAGTTCAATAAGTAGTTTGTTGGACGAAATGTACGCCATCTCGCACCCTGAAAAAAAAGCAGAGAATATTAGTGCAAAGATAATGATTGTGAGTTCGTCCATTTATAAGTAGAGAGTTATTCTAATCTTCAATATTAAATGTTCCTGTATATTTTTTAATTGTGTAGTTCGACATATTTTCTTTTGACTCGAACCCTATTCCGTTTGAAGTGTTGGTTTTTGTAGTAATCTTAACATGCTTGTCGGTATATATAAGTTTTTTACCCATATCCCAAAATAGCTGCTCAGTATTTAATATCTCACCCTTTGTATTAATTGCTTCAACATTATTATTTAGTTCCCAAAGTTTGGTTTTATCAATATAGCGGGCATTATTACATTTTATTTGGGATTTAACCTGCCCTGTTTTACTATACGACAGGAAAAGCAATCCTTTGGGGAAGTCGTCAAAAGGTTCTTCTGCGTTACTGTATTTTAATACAAGGGGAGAAATCAGCCGGTGTATTACAAGTCCTGAATCGAGTATTGTTGTTTCGAGATTTTCAATGGTGATGGAGGGCTCATCCTGTTTTTCGGTCAGAGCTTTAATGTCTTCTGGATTGTTTGACTTACACGAAAACAAAAAAACAGATACAGCAAGCACTAATAAAAGGCTTGCTGTTTCAAGTATATTGATTCTCTTGTATGTTAAATGAGGTTTCAAAATCTATTTCCTTTCACGAACCTTTGTAGTTTCGTTAATCCATCCGCCAATTTTATATGGAGCACTGATAGCTACCTCTTTTTGGAAAAATATCTCCTCTTTATTTGGGAAGTGAGCCGAGTAGATGTTAATTAAATTATTAGCCTCTTCCCCTTTAGTTGGATCTACTCGTTTTGCTTTTACAAATTTATCAACAGCAGCCCAATAGACGGTACTATGTTCAAATGCATTTTTACCATAAGTGTTAGCCGATGCAGCATATGCTTTGCCAATAAGTATGTAAGCTGTTCCACAATCAGGTTTTAATTTGATAGCTTTTAATGAAATGGATTTAACCTCCTGATATTTCTTTTCGGAGAGAGATAGTAAAGCAAGCTTAGTATAGAATTTAGCTTTAGCACCTGGATCTTCTTCCATTTCAATAGCTTCTTTCAGATACTGTTTTGCCTTCTCAATATTATTTGTCTCCAAATTCATTTTGAATAAACCATACGCTGACGATGATGAAGGCTCAATCTTATAAAGCAGCTCAGAGGTGTTAAAGAATAACTGAGTCTCATCGCACCCCCCCCTAACAAGCAGATGGTTTGTACGTTTCAACCACTCTAGGTCTTTGGCATGTTCATCTAATTGAGGCCCAAATATTTTTGAAATGTTTTCACAACTTGCAGCTCCACTGTTTGCGAATAACTTGTCTATTCTTTTTTTGAACCCCTCATATTCAATCTTCTTGTTACCTTTGGCTACCGCAATTTTTTGTGTGATAATACTTGATGCGGTATTGTAGTTGTCAACAACCATCATCTCGTCAATATCTCCATCTTTATACCTGGTAACAGTATTGGTCATGAATGTAATGATAACAGCAGCTTGTGTTTTCACACCTCTTTCCTTGATGGCTTTATTTATTAGTTCAGATGCTTCATGGATAACCTCTTTATCATCTTTTTTATACGTAAGCATTGCCATACCCTTTTTCCCCATAATATATGATGCCGGATATTTTTTAGAGTTGCCGAAATACTTTATACGCTGGTCATAGATACTCATCAGCTTATTGTAATACTCTTCTCTTTTTACAGAACCTTTCTCTTTTGCCAACAAAGCTTTGTACATTTTTTCGCCATGAGAATAAATGTTTGAAGTAGCCTTTGGACACTCATCAAATACTTGTTCCCAATAGACTAATGCATCGGGAAAGTTCTTTTGTTTGTAGTACTCATTATACAACGATAGGTTTTTCAAACACCTAATGCTGTCTTTACCGTGTCCGTATCTTGAGCCATCCTCACGCCCTGTTTGTGCATAAGTGATTCCAATCGAAATAATTAACTCTATTAATAATAATTTTAAGAATTTATTTAACATGATTTTCAGTTTTTATATGTTTGTAATATGTATTATAGGACTATTC
>JALVBA010000100.1 GCA_027010905.1 Marinilabiliaceae bacterium | reverse complement strand
TCAATACAGATTGTGGTAAAAATGTATTAAGATACTAATTATCAGGGATTTAACCTAATTTTTTAACACTTTATTTTGCTGATTTTCAACATTTTATGTGTGTTTTTAACGAACTATTGTTACTTTTTACTTACTAAAAACTCCGGCAGTTTAGTTTTAAACGTTTCAACAGCCTTTTCAAGTGTACCATAAAACTCTCCTCCGGCTGCATTAACATGTCCCCCACCATTAAAGAACTTCTCCGAAAACTTGTTAACCGGAAAAGTTCCTCTTGAGCGAAACGACACTTTTATCTTATCCGGATGCTCCATAAATAGTGCAGATATTGATATCCCTTCAATCCAAAGAGGGTAGTTAACAAACCCTTCTGAATCACCCGGTTTATAATCATACTGTTTCAACTCCTGATCGGACAAAACAATATATGCAGCAGGTGCGTCCTCCAACTTATTCATTTTACTACCTAAGGCATATCCTAACAGCTTCATCCTGCTAAAGGAGTTACTATGAAAAACAAGTTTATGCACTTTATCCTTATCCACACCTATACCAACCAAATCACCAACAATCCTGTATATCTCCGGTCGGCTCGAATTGTAGCTAAGGGTTCCGGTATCTGTCATTATGCCGGCATAAATACACTCAGCAAGCTCTTTGTTAAGCAGCTCCTTCCATCCCGATTGTGTAATAACATCATACATCAACTCGCATGTGGCCGATGCCGAAGTTTCGGAAATCATTATATCCGCAATATCATCAGGGCCGGGATGATGATCAATCATTATCCTCTTTCCACTACTCTGCTCTATTACATCCTGCAGGCCCTTAATTCTCGACAATCCGTTAAAATCGAGGAAGAAGAGCAATTCAGCACTCCCTAGCAAAGTATAAACCTTGCTCTTTTCTGTTTCGAAATTCACCACCTCCTCAGCTCCCGGCATCCACTCCAAAAACTCCGGAAAGCTGTTTGGAGATATCACATTCACATTTTTTCCAAGCTGTTTTAACACACCATACCATGCAAGAGATGCACCAATTGCATCGCCGTCGGGATTGTGATGCGGTATAACAACGATATTTTCAGCTTTGTCAACAAACTCTTTAAGCTGCCGGATAGTGGTATCTTTCACCATAAATAAAAAATTAGATTACAAATATAAACAAAAAGCAAGGCCGGAGTTGTCAGGCCGGGGCAATTTTATTAATTTCATGCCGAATCTTAAAATATTAAAACATGACATCAAACAAAACATTAACAATGATTAAGCCGGGTGCTGTTAACAACAAGCATATTGGAGCTATCATTGACCGTATAGAAAGAGCAGGTTTCAGAATTGTTGCTATCAAATCCTTAAAGCTATCAAAAGAGGCTGCTCAGGAGTTTTATCAGGAGCATGCTGAAAGACCATTTTTCAATGATCTGGTAAGCTTCATGTCTTCTGGGCCAATTGTAGCGGCGGTATTGTACAAAGAGAATGCCGTACAAGATTTCAGAAAATTAATTGGCTCTACCGACCCTAACGATGCCGAAGAGGGAACAATCCGTAAAGATTTTGCTGAGAGCAAATCAAAAAATGCTGTTCATGGCTCAGATAGCGATGCTAGTGCCGAGAGAGAGTGTCATTTCTTTTTTAGCACAATAGATTATCTTGAGGTGTTGAAATAAGTCAAAAATCGTAAGTCGGGAGTCATGAGTTGTGAGTCGAAACCCGAAACATATTAACCCGGAACGGTTGTTCCTTTCACTTAAAAACAATATTCCTAACTGTATTGGAGCCGATGGCCTCATTCATGTTAGTAATTATTTTGTCTTTCATCATTACAAGCTCACCCCTCACCACGCTTGAATTGAGAGAGACGTACAGAGTACCGTATTTGAAATAGATATTGGTGGTTAGTCGTGCTACCGGTTTACCCATAACCTTCTCCCAGTAAGCAACGGCTCTGTGCTCCATCATTCCTTTACTAATCTTACTTTCACTCATTATTTCACCTAACACTTCTTTTATCGACTGGGTACTGTTTTTTCGGGGAAGATTATTTCTTCGCATAGTTATTTAATCAATAGTAGTAAAAACACCTTTGTTAACTTTAAAAATCCGATACTCCTTATCAATATTCACCAATAAATTATCGAGGTGCTCCTGAGCGGTATCGGTTATAAATATCTGTTTAAAATGGTCTTTCGCCACAAGGTCGATTAACCTACCACCTCTCTGCTCGTCCAGCTTATCAAAGATATCATCCAAAAGCAGGATTGGTTTTATTCCGCTATGTTTTGAGAGAAAATCAAACTGAGCCAACTTCAGGGCAATTAAAAAGGTCTTTTTCTGACCTTGTGATGCAATCTTTTTAATAGGGTAACCATCCAGCAACAGATCAATATCATCCTTGTGAACTCCGCGAGAAGTATACCCAATAATAACGTCCTTTTGCCTTGTCTCTTCCAGTTGCCTTTTGAAATCACCACCTTGAATATGTGACCTATAGATTAACTCAACAGCTTCGTCTCCATCGGCAATAAACGATTGGTAATGTCGGTAAACCGGCTCTAACTCATTTATAAAATCCTTTCGCTGCCCCCAAATCAGCTCCCCTAACTCCACAAGCTTACTGTCCCAAATCTCCAGTTCATTAAGATTGCCATTTCTTTCGCGTAACTGTTTAAGAAGTGCATTGCGCTGCATCAAAGCCCTGTTGTACCGAATAACCCTGTTCAGATATATCTTGTCGTACTGAGATATAACACTGTCAATATATTTACGGCGCAAATCGCTTCCTTCAGTAATTAGTTGCTCGTCGGAAGGTGAGATGATTACAAGTGGTAGCAGACCTATATGATCCGACAGTTTGGCATACTCTTTTTTATTTCTCTTAAACTGCTTTTTCTGATTTCGTTTTATTCCACAATAGATCAACTCCTTCTCATCCCTCAAATCATATTCGCCCTGAATCATAAAAAATGCTTCATCATGTTTTATACTTTGACTGTCGGCTGTGGCAAAATAGCTTTTACAAAACGACAGATAGTAAAAAACATCAAGCATATTTGTCTTACCCGAACCATTAGCTCCAACAAAGCAGTTAATGCCCGGCTCAAAATCTATTTCTGCCTGAGCTATATTCTTAAAATTAATTATATTGATGTGTCTTAGATGCATAAAATGGTATTTCAACACAAAAGTAACAAAAATACACCATTCATATTTTGTATTTTTGGGAAAACAACTACATTTGCGGTGCAAATAAAAAACATATAGAATGTCGAAGAAACAAAAAGAGACCACAACAGATAGTTTTGAGAATGTTGAAAATGCGTTGAGTAGCACTGAACAGTTCATTGAGGACAACCAAAAAATGCTGAGTATTATAGCTTTAGTGTTGATAATTATTATTGGAGGATACTGGGGATTAAAGAAGCTTTATTTCATGCCACTTGAGCAAGAAGCTGAAAAAAGTGTCTATGCAGCTCAGAAATATTTTGAAAAAGACAGTTTTAACCTGGCGTTGAACGGTGATGGAAATAACCTTGGATTCCTCGATATTATTGATGAATACAGCTCTACTAAACCCGGAAAACTTGCAAATTACTACACCGGCATTTGCTACCTTCATTTAGGTGATTATGAGCAGGCTATCGACTATTTATCATCTTTTTCCACTGATGATGATTTAGTTTCTGCCACTGCCAACGGAGCTATTGGAGATGCAAATCTTGAGTTAGGAAATAAAGACAAGGCTGCTAAATATTACAAGAAAGCTGCTGAAGTTGACAATGAAGTTACAGCTCCAACTTATCTGATGAAGTTAGGTCTGCTTTATGAAGATATGGGAAACAAAGAGGAGGCTGTTAAGGCGTACTCAAAAATTAAGCATGATTATAAAAAAAGTACTGAAGCCCGTCAAGTTGATAAATACATTACGCGCGTATCTTTATAATATAAAACTTTTATATAATTTTGAAGGCTGTCTTTTATTCATAAGGCGGCCTTTGTTTATTTAATTCGTCACATCATGGCAACACAAAACAAGAATCTTTCAGAGTATGACCCTACTACTATTCCTTCTGCTGCCAATATGAAAATAGGGATTGCTGTTTCGGAGTGGAACACTGAAGTTACCGAGGCTCTAAGTAACGGAGCAATAAACACTCTTCTTAAGCACGACATAAATCCCAATAACATAATAAAAAGGTATGTTCCGGGAAGCTTTGAACTAACCGCTGCAGGAAAATATTTTGCTGAATACACCGATGTTGATGCAGTTATATGTCTAGGGTGCGTGATTCAGGGAGAGACACCACATTTCGATTTTGTCTGCCAGGGAGTGACGCAGGGAATGACCGAGCTAAACATTAAATATAGTGTTCCGTTCATTTTCGGACTGCTCACCACACTAAATCAGCAGCAAGCACTCGACCGCGCCGGAGGTAAACATGGGAACAAGGGTGATGAGGCTGCAATAACTGCAATAAAAATGGTTAGTCTGAAAAGAGAGTTGATATTGGGAGAAGTGTTGTAAGGAGTATTTTAAGAGGAGGTGACAACAGAACTCTGGTTATATTTCCATATATCTAAAGTTTAAAATATCACTATTCAGCAACTCTTCCCGACTCTCTACGATTTATTCCTTCGTTTTTAGTTAAATCATCACCTAGATCCTCGCGGGCTTGTTCAACCAATACCATAATATCTTTTACAACATCAGGATAAAGCTCTATCACATTGTAGTGCTCGCCCGGATCTCTGCGAAGATCATATAATTCCAGCCCTACAGAATCTTTTGCATAAGGCCCCGGAAATCTGTCATTCCCCGGCAAAACACCCTCGTAAGAGCGACTCCAGTGAGGCAGAACAAGTTTCCAGTTATCTTTACGAACACCTTCCAGATTATTCCGTCCGTAGTAATAGTAGAAATGATCACGAGGATTGGCATCCGGTGTACCTTTTAATAGTGACATGATATTTACACCGTCAATTTTGTGCTCAGGCAGGTCAGCACCAGTTATTGCTGCAAGTGTAGGCAATATATCAATGGTACTGGATAATTTATTACAAATAACACCCTCAGGAACTACACCCGGCCATTTAACTATGCAAGGCTCACGCTGCCCCCCCTCCCAACTTGTACCCTTACCTTCACGCAGTCCGCCTGTTGAGCCGGCATTATTACCAAAATTCAGCCACGGTCCGTTATCACTGGTGAAAATAACCAATGTATTATCTTCAAGTCCATTATCTTTTAGTGCTTTTAAAACCTGACCTACTGACCAGTCAATCTCCATCATCACATCACCAAAAAGCCCTTGCTTACTCTTGCCCTTAAACTTATCAGAGACTCCAAGAGGAACATGAACCATTGAGTGAGCCAGATAGAAGAAGAATGGCCTATCTTTATTTTTATTGATAAAACTTACCGCTCGCTCAGTGTAGGCTGTTGTAAGGCTTCCCTGATCATCAAAATTACGTATCTCTTTAACTTTTTCGTTACCGTCGATTAAAGGTAGTTGAGGATATTTTGCCTTCCATGATTTAGGCGATTTGTCCGTTATAGGTGTTCCGTCAAAATCAACCGGCCACATATCGTTTGAGTAGGGTAATCCCAGATATTCATCGAACCCATGCTGAAGAGGCAGGAATGGCTTCAAGTGCCCAAGATGCCATTTACCGGCCATCCCAGTAGCATAACCTTTCTGTTTTAGTAATTCAGCAATTGTCATCTCCTTGTCAGATAGTCCGTGTTTGGCCCATGGCATAAGTGCTCCGGAGATACCTATACGATTTGGATAACATCCTGTAAGCAGCCCTGCGCGCGATGCACTACACACTGCCTGTGCTGCATAAAAATTGGTGAATCGCATACCTTCAGTTGCCAAATTGTCGAGGTTGGGTGTTTGGTAATCGATAGCCCCGTAAGTGCCAATATCACCATATCCCATATCGTCCATAAAGATTAACACAATATTTGGAAGGTTCTTCTTCGTCTGCTTCCTTTGAGAACATCCTGAAAGAATAATAATAAATAGTACAGGAAGAAGTAGTGCTCTGAAGAAGCATTTCATAACTCATGATTTTGATTAGTATATGAAACCAAAAGTAAGAAAAATTTAATGAATAGACTTATTTAGGTTCAATATTACTTCAAGGTGTTGACGATAACTAATAACTCTTTAAATACCATATTTTAAAATAGTTGATCAAAATACTTTCTTTAGAAAGAGGCCTATTTATATTGAATAAAATACCAAAAATGAACAAGATATTATGACAAAATAATACCCTTATGGCTTTTTGGATTTCTGTACTAATCTAACAATACTAAAAAAAAGCCTGATAATCAAACGATTAACAGGCTTTTTGCGGTCTGGACGAGACTCGAACTCGCGACCTCCGCCGTGACAGGGCGGCATTCTAACCAACTGAACTACCAGACCAATATGTTCATTGCTTTCAACTTGAGCTACATCTTGTTCTCAAAAGCGATGCAAAGATAATTCAATCTTTTTTATCTGCAATACCTGAAGTTAGATTTCTTGTATAAAAATTTAATTTTAAAAACGAACTAATATTAACGCCTTAATTCTCAACAATATCAATCATAATAAAAATCTAAAAAAATTAAAGGTCATAGAATACTTCAAATACCTTGCTCATGTATGCGTGGTCTTTCACTCCTCCAAATTCACGAACAGAGTGCATTGCAAGCATTGGATTTCCCACATCAACAGAACGAATATCTAACTGACCGGTTGACACATTACCTAGTGTTGAGCCTCCAACCATATCGGAGCGGTTAACAAATTTCTGGCAGGGAACGTCCGCCATACCACACAATGATTCAAAAACAGCACCACTATCACCATCGGTAGTATATTTTTGGTTAGCATGAATCTTAATCACCGGCCCCCCATTTAGTACCGGATGTAAAACAGGGTCGTGCTTCTCAATCTGATTTGGATGTATTGAGTGAGCCATGTCGGCTGATATCATAAATGAGTTGTAAAGAGTTCTCAGTTTTTGCTCCTGAATCATTCCCATTTTTTCAGAAATTCGGTCAATAATATGTTTCAGTACCGGAGAGCCTGCCCCCTGCTTAGTTCCGCTACCAACCTCCTCATTGTCGAAAACACAAAGCATTTTGGCCGATTTACTTTCACCGCTATTTGTAAGGGCTTTAAGTCCGGCATGAACCATTGCCAAGTCATCAAGCTTAGGGCTGGAGATAAACTCATTATTAACACCCAGCACGCATCCTTTCTCATACTCATAAAGGAACAGGTCGAAGTCAAGTATCTCCCCACTCTCAATCTGCAACTCATTAGCTATCAAATTCAGCAGAAAATCATCCTTCTCCAGACTCTCGGTAACTGTAGAAATCAGAGGCAGCATATCTTTCTGTTTATTCAGCGCAACACCATCGTTTACTGTTCGATTAAAATGGATAGCAAGGTTTGGTATATAAACCACAGGTCGGCGCAGGGAGACAAGTTTATGCTCTGGAACTAAAGGATTGTCTGATTTTAAAATAACTCTGCCGGCAATTGAGAGTGGCCTGTCGAGCCAGCTCATCAGGATGGGTTCTCCATACACCTCCGTGTTCAGCTTTAACAGTTTACCGTCAACAACCATCTCCGGATTTGGCTTAATCTTAAACCCCGGGGAGTCAGAGTGAGCACAAATCATCTTAATACCCCCATCTTCCATTGGTAAAGTACCGGTATCAAAAGCAAAAAGTGCGGAATCATTTTTTGTGATGTAGTATTTGCCCCCCTTTTCTATTGTCCACTCTTCGGTTAGTTTCAGATTTTTATACCCTTTACTCTCAAGCTCTAGTGCTACATTTTCAACCACATGAAAAGCAGTAGGACTGCTATGTATAAAATCTATCAACTCTTCAGCTAACTGAATATCTTTAGTCATAACTTTTTTGTTTTGTATAATTTATCTCAAATGTACATAAATAATTGAGGAACTGAGAATATGAGGAATTGATAAACTGAGGAAATGGGAATTGAGGAACTGGGGAACTGGGGAATTGACAACTTAAAAATCAAAATCCTCAAATCCTCAATTACTCAGATACTCGAATACTCAAATCCTCAAAAAAATCAGACCATTGCATTTTATTTTACTATTTTCGCAAATAGATTTTTAAACAACACACCTTACTATAATGAAGGGGTAATAAGAGGGTTTTTAAATGATTGTTTGTATTGCAGAGAAACCAAGTGTAGCAGGTGAGATCGCCAAAATTCTGGGTGCCACAACAAGGCGCGATGGATTTTTTGAGGGAAACAACTATCAGGTTACCTGGACCTACGGACACTTCTGCACTCTGAAAGAACCCCACGACTACAAATCTGAACTTAAACGTTGGCATCTTGGTTTTCTGCCAATTATTCCGTCTCACTTTGGCATTAAACTAATCAGCAATCAGGGTGTTGAAAAGCAGTTCAACATCATCAAATCGTTGGTAATAAAGGCTGACGAGATAATAAACTGCGGTGATGCCGGTCAGGAGGGAGAGCTTATTCAGCGATGGGTACTTCAAAAAGCCAGAGCTAGCTGCCCGGTTAAGCGTTTATGGATTTCATCGCTCACCGAAGAGGCTATTCGCGAAGGGTTTAAAAACCTGAAGGAGAGTAAAGATTTTGACAACCTTTATGCAGCAGGCAGTGCCCGAGCCATCGGCGACTGGTTACTGGGAATAAATGCAACACGGCTCTACACCCTTAAGTATGGTCAGAAAGGTCAGGTGCTATCCATCGGCAGAGTGCAAACACCAACCCTTGCATTGATAGTGAACCGGCAAAAGGAGATTGATAATTTTGTTTCCGAACCGTTCTGGGAACTTAAAACAAAATTCAAAGAGGTACTCTTCTCAGCCACAAAAGGACGATTCCTGAAAAAAGAGGAGGCAGAGTCAACGCTTGAGAAGATTAAGGAGAAGGAGTTTGAGGTGGTTGATTTCAGCAGAAAGAGAGGTAAAGAGGCTCCTCCCCGACTATTTGACCTGACATCTCTGCAAGTTGAGGGAAACAAGAAATTTGCATTCTCGGCTGACGATACGCTGAAAATAATTCAAACACTATACGAAAAGAAACTGACAACCTATCCTCGTGTGGATACCACTTTCCTGAGCGAGGATATCTACCATAAAATAGAAGGCATATTAAAAGGTCTGAAAAGCTACTCTAATCTGACTGAGCCGTTGCTACAGGAAAAAATCAAGAAGTCGAAAAAGCTTTTTGATGATAAAAAGGTTACCGACCACCACGCCATCATTCCAACCGGTGTTGCAGCCGGAAATCTTTCACGTAACGAACAGCTAATCTACGATCTTGTTACACGAAGATTTATTGCAGCCTTCTACCCCGATAGTATAATCTCCATCACACAGGTACTTGGCAAGGTAGAAGATATCGATTTCAAAGCTACCGGCAAACAGATTATTAATCCGGGCTGGAGGGTCGTATTTCCCAAAACAGGCAGCA
The DNA here is from genome assembly GCA_027010905.1 of Marinilabiliaceae bacterium. GTDB lineage: Bacteria > Bacteroidota > Bacteroidia > Bacteroidales > Marinilabiliaceae > JAADEM01. Next base: position 1,424 of record JALVBA010000100.1, on the reverse strand, counting down.
CTACCAAAGAGGAGTTGCTGATGCCGGAATTCGCCAAAGGAGAAATAGGCTCTCATGAGCCGGAGTTGATTGAAAAAGAGACTCAGCCACCTAAACTCTACACCGAAGCAACTCTGCTTAGAGCAATGGAGTCGGCAGGCAAACAGGTTGATGACGAGGAGCTGCGTGACCTGATGAAAGAGAACGGAATTGGCCGGCCATCAACACGGGCCGCAATTATAGAGACACTGTTTCGCCGTAAGTACATACTGAAAGAGCGTAAGAATATTTCACCTACAATTACCGGTATTCAACTTATTCACACCATACGCAACGACATGCTTAAATCGGCTGAACTGACCGGTATCTGGGAGAAGAAGATGAGAGAGATTGAACGTGGAAAGTATGATATTGGTGATTTCATGAAGGAACTTAAACAGATGGTTTCTGATGTTGTATTTAATGTAAAAAAAGACAACAGCTACCGTACTATCGAGAGCATTTCTGAAGAGGAGGAGGAGGAGAAGAGGCAGACAAAAAAAAGGTCGTCCAAGCCAGTTGAGATTGCATGCCCCCAGTGTGGAAAAGGGCAGATGCTTGCAGGTCACAATGCATGGGGTTGCTCCGAATACAAATCAGGTTGTAAAACTATTATTCCTTATGTTTTTGAAGGAAAGAAAATTCCTCAGAAACAGTTTGAGAAACTGATAAAATCCGGCAAGACCGATATTTTAAAGGGTTTTACAGCAAGTACCTCCCAAACCGAAGGCAAGAGCAAAGCCAATAAGGTTGACGGTTACATCACATTGGACGATAACTTCAAGCCAATTCTCTCAATTGTAGAAAAACAGAAACGTATTTGCCCCGTTTGCGGTAAAGGGGAGATAGTAAAAGGAAAAACCGCCTACGGATGCACTAACTTCCGCAATAACTGTAACTTTCGCATACCCTTTGTAATTTACGGCAAAACACTAACCGAATCCCAAATCGAAAGCCTTATATTTAAAAAGCAAACCACCACAATCAAAGGATTTATCCACCCTGAAACCAAAGAAAAGATGGATGGTAAACTTGTTATTGATGAACACGGCATGGCTCATTTGGATTTTTAATTTCAACGCAGATTGAAAAATCGCTTTACAAACTTTACTCCATTTATGATTGTGGAGTTCGGTTAAATAATTCATATCTCTCCTTAAATCCGCAAGCGAATTTTAAAACATAAAAATAGGCATTTGTGACCACGTTATGAACTTAATTTTGGATAAACTGTATAATCTGTTGAATAAAATGAGCTATTTTCCCTTCTGCCGAGGTGTTGTTTCGTAACTTATTTCTGAAATTCATTTGACAACAATTGCAATCCAACCCTAAAAACTTAAACACACTAAGTGTCAGCGCGTTATATTTCACGACAAGGCACAATACTCCCATGGTTAGCTTTT
>JALVBA010000099.1 GCA_027010905.1 Marinilabiliaceae bacterium | reverse complement strand
CAATTTTATCAATTCTTAACTGTATAATTATGAAAAACTGTTCCATATAGGAAGTAATCAACTAACTTTTTTGTAATTTTGAGCCGGGTTAACCCGACAGTTCGTAACCATCCTGTCGTTAAACAAAACTAGTATTTATCGTGACCTCTTCTATACTTTCCGTTAGTAGATATCCGTCTTCATAACTCTTGTTTTTGTTTTTCAGGATTCGAACTGCTAATTTTTGTTTTAATTTAATTTTGTAACGATGGCTAAAGCTGTTGTACTATTATCCGGTGGATTGGATTCTGCTGTTGCACTATCTCTGGCTAAAAGCCGGGGATTTGAGATAATTGCTCTCTCCTTCGACTACGGTCAGCGACACAATCGCGAACTAAATGCTGCCAGAGAGATAGCTAAAAAAGCGGTTGTAATTCAGCATCAGGTTGTTTCCCTAAACATGAACTCATGGGGAGGGTCATCATTAACGGATGAAAATCTGGATATTGAAGATGGCAATGTAAACCGCTCCGATATTCCAACAACTTACGTACCTGCCAGGAATATGATATTCCTTTCCGTTGCAGCATCGGTAGCAGAGGCAAATGGAGCTCAGGATATCTTTATTGGAGTAAGCCAGGTTGATTACTCGGGATATGTTGATTGCCGGCAGGAGTTTATTGATGCCATGGAAAAGGCGGTGAACTTAGGTACTGTAATGGGGGCTGAACAAAATCTACCAATAAAAATTCATGCTCCTTTTACCAACTTAACCAAAGCAGAGGAGATAAAACTGGGCATGGAACTTGGTGTTGATTTTGACCTTACCTGGAGCTGCTACCGCGGTGGTGAAAAACCATGCGAAACTTGCGATAGCTGTTTGCTTAGGGCAAAGGCTTTTGAAGAGGCAGGATACGAAGACCCTGCGTTATGTTAGTTATTAGATTTTAGTTATAAGTTACAAATGGAAAAGTTATTACTATCAGAAGAGGGTATATTTCCTATCACAAAAGATGAGAGAGGAGAAGCTATTGATTCTACTCCAAATACCGGGATTACTACTTCCGGAACAGTTCAGGGTGAAGGTAAATTTGCTGGCACTCCCTCCCTCTTTATCCGTTTGGCAGGATGTAACCTTAGATGTATCTGGGACAAAGGAGGCGATAAGTATACTCTTTGCGACACACCACTTTCAGTTTTTGGAAATATAGATTCGATTTCGTACTCTATTGAAAAGATTATCTCTATTGTTAAAAATAACATTGGAAACATTAAGCATGTTGTAATTACCGGTGGTGAGCCTATGTTACAAGCCAAATTGTTAGCACCTCTATGCAGACAACTAAAAAAGCATTTTGGGTTATATATTACAATTGAAACAAATGGAACAATATTCGACAATGAACTTGCCAAAGAGGTTGACCTGTTTAGTATCTCACCAAAACTATCAGCAACAAACCCTATTCCCGAAAAGCTAAAAGAGTTTGGGCTCACTGAAACTGAAGTTCACAAATCGCACAATAAAAAAAGGATAAATATTCAAAATTTACAGTCGTATATTGATTTCTCCACCATCCACAACAGATCACAACAGCTAAAGTTTGTGGTGACAAAGAGGAGTGATGATATTGAAATAAAAGAAGATTTCTTAAAAAAACTGACCGGCTGGAAAGAGGAGGATATCTTTATCATGCCGCTGGGAGCTACTAAGGAGGAGTTAAAGTTATTTACTCCCATAGCCTTGGAGATGGCTATTATCAATGGATGGCGGTTTAGCCCAAGGATGCACATTGAACTGTTTAACGCGTCATTAGGCGTGTAGTATTAGTTCAATATGGCATTGTAGATTATAGAGATACAACTTGTGCTACTTTGCAACCGGATTCTTGGACACTAAGACATTAAGAAATTACTAAGCGGGGTTACAAAACCATTACAACAAACAGTTACGGATCATAAATACATTAACCAAAAATGAGTGAATCAAAATTTCTTGGCAGACAGGTAGAGTATCCGCAACACTATTCACCCGAGATATTGGTGGCTGTTACGCGTGAGCTTAACAGAGAAGAGTATGACATCAACGCTCAAAATCTTCCTTTTGTTGGGGTTGATGTATGGCACGCTTACGAGCTGAGTTTTTTAACAAAAAAAGGCCTTCCGGTATCAGGTGTTATGAAAGTTATCTACCCATGTAACAATCCTGTAATTGTTGAGAGCAAATCACTTAAGTTATACCTCAACTCTTTCAATATGGAACAGTACGGAGAGACACCGGATGAAGGGGTCAGATTAGTTAAAGAGATAATAAAAGGTGATCTGTCAAAGCTTCTAAATACAGCCATTAAGTTAACCATATTTACATCAGAGCCGAGAGATACTTCATTCGACTTTAAGAATTATAGACTTCTTGAAGAGATACCGGAGATAAAGAATACCTCCTTTAACATGTTCAAAGAGACTCCGCAACTACTGACTTCAGATAAGCACGAGCCATTTTCGTTAAAGATTGCCACACATCTTTTGCGCAGTAATTGTAAAGTAACATTTCAACCCGATTGGGGCTCATCATTTATCTACATCAAAGGAGAGAACAGGCCGTCGCAGGAGTCATTACTGAAGTATCTTGTCTCTTTCCGTAACGAGAATCATTTTCACGAAGAGGTGTGTGAGATGATTTACAAACGGTTATGGGACACATTTCAGCCTGACGAGCTTGCAGTTACCTGTATCTACACCCGCAGAGGCGGTATTGATATTACTCCGGTAAGGGTAAGTCACAAAAAACTTTTACCTACAAATCTTACTAACGTGAATACAATTTCCAAAAAGCTTCTGAGACAGTAGCTAAACAATTTACTCATGCAACTCTAAAACCATAGAACCATGTATCGCTGTAACCATAGAGCCATTTAGCCCTGTAACCATTTAGCAATAGAGCTAAAGCCAAAACATCTCATTCCACAATTTTTCAAACTCCTCACCAAACTGCCTGACAATATCATAATTGGTTGTTATGATTAAATTCTCCTGATTGTGTTTTGTGGCGGTATATGTCCAGTTATAGCTTCCTGTAAATGAGATGCGATTATCAACCACTCCAAATTTATGATGCATGTGATACCTGCTATGATCAACCTTTACCTTTACTCCTGCATTTTTAAGATTATAAACCTGAGAACCTCTGTCATTCACTTTCTGGTCGTCCGATATAATTCTGACCGCAACCCCTCTTCTGTATGCGTCAAGTAACCTCTTGCTCAAACTCTGGTCGCTAATAGTAAATACACAAATATCAATTGAGTGCTTTGCATTATCCAGAAGCACATGCAGAGTATCCGGAATCTGCTTACCCGGACTTATCAACACCTCATGCAGTCTGAAGGTATTCTTTTCTATTAACTCAAAAGAGTTCTCAAGCCAGCGAATCGGCTTTACGGCATCATCCCCATTGCCTGCAATCAGCTTAGCCTCATTAAAAAGCTTCATCTTAAGCTCACCTCTCTCAACCCTGTTTAGCTCGTTGAGAGCACCGACAATCTCACCCGGCAACTCTCTGTAATCTTCAAGAGAATAGTACTCAACAAACCATTTTATTATCTCATCCATATATTTCAGTTTTATTTACAATGATGATTTACCTACAGCATCTCTCTTTTTTGCTGCCGGAGCATATCTGTTTTCAAACTCAATAACCTCAAGCTTTTTTATTTCTGACTTATCAATAGTGAATCGAATAGCGGTTCTCACCTTATGAAACCCATAACGCCCTGCTGCTCCCGGGTTAATGTGCAGAAGATTAAGCTTCTTATCATTTATAACTTTCAGAATATGAGAATGTCCACAGACAAACAAATCGGGAGGATTTAACTGAATCTCACTTTTCACCATCCTGTCGTACTTTCCAGGATATCCTCCAATGTGAGTCATCCACACGTCAACACCTTCACAAACAAATCGCTCGTACTGCTTCAACTCTCTTCTGAGATCTGACCCGTCAATATTACCATACACAGCCCGAAAAGGCTTAAAAGTCTCCATCGCCTCAAGCACACTTTTGTCGCCAATATCACCTGCATGCCAAATCTCATCCACATCCTTAAACAGGTCAAATAACCGCGGATCAAACCATGAATGAGTATCTGAAATAAGGCCTATTCTCATCATCTGCAAAAAATAAAGAATAAAAAGCTAAAAGTAAACGTTTTTTTAATAGCTTTATACTTGAAGCAATTAAATATTCGCAATGATACAACTAAAATACTTCAATAGAGACATTAGCTGGTTATCTTTCAACTTTCGGGTTTTGGAAGAGGCATCAGACAAATCACTCCCTTTGTATGAGCGGTTAAAATTTCTTGCCATCTACTCATCAAACCTTGATGAGTTTTATAAGGTTAGGGTTGCCGAGTATAAGACGGCTGTAATTGAGAGTATACAAATGCCCGACTCCCCTCGGCCAGCAGCAGTATTGAAGAAAATAAATATTATTGTATCTAATCAGATGCAAGAGTTTAGTCGTATTTTGAATGAAGAAATTTTGGTAGAGTTAAAGGATTACAACATTATTCTCTACCAAAACAATCTTCCTGAATCGCCCGAACATCTAACATTTCTTAAAGAGTTCTTTTACAGCGAGGCACTGCCTTATCTTCAGCCAGTACTTTTTAACAAAGGGACCCGCTCTTTCATGAGGGACAATCGCATATATTTGATAATAAAACTTTTCAGAAAAAAGAATACTAAAAATGTTGAAAAACTGAAAGCCCGGCGTGCACGATATGCTATGTTAAAGATACCGACAAACGATCTGCCTAGATTTATCACTTTGCCAAAAATAGACAATTATCATCACATTCTGTTTCTGGATGATATGATTCGTTACAACCTGCAAGAGCTCTTTCCAGGATATGATATTGCAGGGAGCTGGAGCATCAAGGTTGCACGAAATGCCAATCTGGGTATTGATGACGAATTCTCAGGAAACCTGATTGATAAAATAAGAAAGAGCCTTAATAAACGAAAAATAGGTACTCCTGCCGGACTGCATTACGACAGGCAGATAGATAAGAAAACACTTTCGTTCCTGATGAACACTTTCAACTTTAAAAAGGAGGAGCTTATTGAAACTGGTAAACACCAGAATCTGGATGCATTCTTCAGTTTTCCAAACCCACACAGTCCATCGTTAGAGTGGAGTATCCCTCAACCTATTCATCCACGTGAGTTGGAGGAGGCAGGATCAGTGTTCAACGCAATCAAACATAAGGAACGCATACTTCACTACCCATATCACTCTTTCGACTATGTTCTAAAGTTTTTCAACGAAGCGGCTACCGACCCCAAGGTTGAGGAGATTAAAATCACTCAGTACCGTGTTGCGAGAGACTCAGCAATAGTTAATGCCTTAATCTCTGCTGCCAGAAATAATAAAAAAGTAACAGTATTTGTGGAAGTAAAAGCACGATTTGACGAGGAACAAAATCTATATCTTGCAGAGTTAATGATGAATGCCGGGATAAAAATAATCTACAGCATACCCGGCTTAAAGGTTCATGCAAAGATGGCATTGGTTATTCGTAAATCAGCGGATACACGCAAGCGATCCTATGCCTATTTAAGCACAGGCAATTTCAACGAAAAGACGGCAAAACTATATGCTGACCACGGTTTCTTCACAGCCAATGACACAGTAATTAACGACCTCGAAAACCTTTTTAACTTTTTGGAGGATCAAAGTACAAAACCCAAGTTAACGAATCTGTTGGTTACGCAGATAAATATGAAAAAAACATTAATTGAAAAGATTGATAGAGAGATTGAGATTGAAAATTCTGGCGGGAATGGATATCTGCTGCTTAAGATGAATGGCATTCAAAACAAGCTGCTAATCAACAAACTATACGAAGCCAGCAAGCAGGGAGTGAAGATTGACCTGATTATTAGAGGCATCTGTTGCGTCATCCCAAATCAACCATTCAGTAAAAATATCAGAATCACCCGTATTGTAGATAGTTTCCTTGAACACGCCAGGGTGTGGCTTTTTGGAAACGGTGGTAATAGTGAGATGTTTCTTACTTCGGCCGATTGGATGAACAGGAATATTAACCAAAGAATAGAGATTGCTTTCCCGGTTGTAAATAAGGATTTGAAACAGGAGCTGCGAGACATTCTTACGTTTCAGTTGAACGATAACACAAAAGCGAGAATAGTTGACGACAAACTAAATAATGTGAAGATTCCGGAACAGGAGCCTCCGGTACGATCACAACTGGAGACTTACAAATATTTGTGGAACAAAGAGACTGGAAGTGATGATTAATGATTAGTAATTAATGGTAAATGATAAATAATTAAACAATAAAGATGATGCGAGTTATTAGATTGATTTTATTGACTTTAATAGTTACAGCTTGTCAAAGCAAGCAGAGTGACAACACTGTTTCTATAGCTAATAATGAGGTGTTGCCTATTACACAACAAGCAGTATCAGCACCTCCACCTCCAAAACCACGTTCCCAAATTAACGACAAGCAGGAGAAACAGGAGAATAAAATCATTAAAGATGGCCGGATAACCCTTAAAGTTACAGAGCTAAAAAAAACGAAAACGCATGTCGACCTACTGGTTAAGAAAAATAGGGGCTACTATGCCAATGAGAGTTTAACAAATGCCGATTACGAATCAACCTATCATCTAACGATTAGAATACCCGCTTCAAATTTTGAAAAGCTTATTTCAGAAATTGAATCCGGTAGAGGCGAGATACTCTATAAAGAGATTGACGCTCGAGATGTTACCGAGCAGTTTATTGATTTAGAAACCCGTCTTAAAAATAAAAAGAGTTATCTGGAAAGATATAATACGCTACTAAACAGAGCTAATACTATCTCTGAAATTTTAGAGGTTGAAGAAAAAATACGCATATTGGAGGAGGAGATTGAAAGCACAATGGGCAGACTAAAATATCTGAGAAATAAGATGGATTATAGCACTCTAAACTTAATAATCACCAAACAGAAGGATTTTAAATACAGCCCGGAAACGAGAGGTAAATTCTCTGAAAGGATAAAGCAGTCACTATCGAAAGGTTGGATTAGCTTTGTCGTTTTCTCTCTCTTCATATTAAAACTTTGGCCATTCTGGATAGTAATATTCTTAATACTATATTTTTGGAGAAAGCATAAGCAAAGAAAGAAAAACAGACAGTATTCTAATGATTAATCACTCCTAATTAATTTCAATAAGCAATACGTAACCTATTAACAAAATGAAACGAATCATTCTCGTCAGACACTCAAAAGCTGAACATTATAATTTTGATGTTACCGATTTTGAACGTAGCTTAACAAAAAGGGGTAAAAGAGATGCCGCAATAGTTGCTGAACAGCTTAAAAATAGCGATGTTATTCCCGATTACTTTATCTGCAGTAAGGCTAAGAGAGCCCGGCAAACAAGCTCTGTATTTGCTGAGATAATGAATTTCCCGGAAGAGAAGATCAACAGGCAACAATTCCTTTACAACGGATATACTACAAATGACTTTCTGAATTTTATCTCCACCATTAATAATGAGCACCGTACGATTATTGTTTTTGCTCACAACCCCGACATTGCAGCTCTCGCATCGAGCCTGTCGAAAGAGGATTTTTACCATTTCCCCACTACTGCAACTGCCGTACTTGAATTTGATACCGATAAGTGGGACAGGATTAATGCCAGAGAAGGGAAGGTGCATCTGTTTTTGTATCCTAACCAATAACCCCTGATCCCACAAGCTCCTCTCCGTCGTACCAGGCGGCAAACTGCCCTGATGCAATACCGCGCTGAGGCTCATCAAAAACAATGTACATTCCTTTAGAACGATAGTTAAGAGTTGCTTTTTGCAGTGGTTGACGGTATCGGATTCTAACTAAGAATCGTCGTTTTTCACCCTCCTCCAAAGCGAGGTCAGGACGAACCCAATGAACCTCATCTCTATTGACAACGAGCACATCACGAAACAGGCCGGGGTGTTTTTTACCCATACCAACGTATACCTGATTGTAATCAACATTAATTCCGGTAACAAACAGAGCCTCAGTAAAACCTCCTATATTCAGTCCCTTTCGTTGACCAATAGTGTAGAAATGAGCTCCGGTGTGCTCTCCAATCTTCTTCCCGTATTTAGGGTGAAAGGGGTATGGTTCTGCCAGTGACTCCAGTGCTTCGTCAGATGGATTCTCAACCTTTACTTTTTGCCAGTCACGGATAAACAGGTCGCTGTCGTCAGGTATCAGAAATACCTTTCCCTTTTTTGGTTCAAGCTGCTGCTGTAAGAAAACAGGCAGATCAACCTTACCCACAAAACATATTCCCTGAGAATCTTTCTTGTGAGCTGTAATCAGATTTAGATTTCCTGCTATTCGTCGCACTTCAGGCTTGTTTATATCACCAATCGGGAAAAGAGCCTTCTCTATTTGCTGCTGCGACAGCTGACAAAGAAAGTAACTCTGATCCTTATTTTTATCACTTCCGGCAAGCAATCTGTAAACCGGCTTTCCATCAACTACAACAGTATCCTTTCTGCAGTAGTGTCCTGTTGCCACAAAATCAGCCCCCAATTCAAGAGCCTTATCCATAAACACATCAAATTTTATCTCACGATTACACAGAACATCAGGGTTTGGCGTACGGCCTTTTTCATACTCCGAAAACATATAATCTACCACACGCTTACGATACTGGTCACTCAAATCAACCACATGGAACGGTATACCAAGCTTCATTGCAACGGCTTGCGCATCAAACTTATCATCTAACCAGGGACAATCTGCTTTGAGCACACCGGTGGTATCGTGCCAGTTTTTCATGAACAGGCCAATCACCTCATAACCCTGCTCAATCAACACATTGGCTGCCACGCTGGAGTCTACTCCTCCCGATAAACCTATTACAACTCGTCTCTTCTGCATCTACAGTCTGTTTAGACCACAAAAATACTGTTTTTATTGAATTATTTTTCACATATCTGTCTTTGTAATATTTAAACAATTATCATGAAAACATATCTACCACTTTTAACTCTTACTATCTCAATATTTGGATGTAAGAAGAGTTACAATCCTGAAATCACACAACAAGATATCAAAGACCACATCATCTATCTTGCTTCGGATGAGTTGAAAGGTCGTAAGCCGGGCAATGAAGGAGACTCCCTGTCTGCACTTTACATCCTGCAAAAATTTAAAGATGCCGGTCTGGAGTTGCTTGCCGATAACGGTTATCAATATTTCGATGTGATTACTAAAGTAGAGGCCGGAGGTAAGAACCATTTTAGTATTGATGGTAAAAATTACATACTAAATAAGGATTTTGTACCGATTGGATTTTCAGGTAGTAGAGCTCTGGACGCCGAAGTGGTATTTGCAGGATTCGGCTTCGACATCAATGATGATTCGTTGAAATGGAATGATTACAAAGACATTGATGTAAAGGGTAACTGGGTTATGATTTTCCGTGCTGACCCTGACCTCGACAATCCTCTGAGTCCTTACACCTCATACAGTAACGACCGATACAAAGCGATGACAGCAGTTGACCATGGAGCTGCAGGATTACTACTTATTAACACTGCCGATTTCGACAATAAAGATAATATTAACAAGATAAAATTTGACCAGAGTATCTCTTCTGTTGATATACCTGTAATGCAAATTACACGTAAGCTGGCTGACAAGATTCTTGCCACTACGGGGAGGAACACAGAATCGCTAGAGAAATTATTATCAACAAAAAAACAACCGGCATCTGTAACAACCTCACAAAAAATCAGAGCTGCCACCGATGTCTCTTTTAAGAAGGTTACAACGCACAATGTTGTAGGAATGGTAAAGGGAACAAAAACTCCCGACAGCTACATTGTTATTGGTGGACACTACGACCATCTTGGTATGGGCGGCCAGGGCTCAGGCTCTAGAAAGCCCGACACAGTAGCAGTACATAACGGTGCCGATGATAACGCCTCGGGTACAGCCGGTGTTATTGAGATGGCACAGAAGATTGCTGACAACCCACTGGAGAGCAGCGTTATTTTTATCACATTCAGTGCAGAGGAACTCGGACTGATAGGCTCAAAATACTTTGTAAATAATCCTCTTATTGACCTTAAAAAGGTAAAGGCAATGATCAATATGGATATGGTAGGAAGACTCGATTCTTTGAAAAGGCTATCTATTGGAGGAACGGGAACTGCTGCAGAGGCTGACTCCATCCTGGACTTCACACTGAAGAATTACGATTTTGAAGTTGTTAGAAATCCACAGGGAAGCGGGCCCTCCGACCATTCCTCATTTTACTTTGAGAACATTCCGGTACTGTTTATCACAACAGGTGTGCATGACCAGTACCATACTCCGGCCGATGATTCTAACTTGATTAACTATCCCGGCGAAGAAGCTGTTGTGGAGTTGGTTTATGATATTACTATGGTTTATGCAAAAAGTAATCAAGCCATAACTCTTAAAAAGATTAAGTCGAAACAGCCCAATATGTCGAGGCGCAGGTTGAAGGTTACACTTGGCATTGTACCCGGATTTACCTCTAATGTTAAGGGACTGGCCGTTGATGGAGTCCGTCCTGGAGGACCTGCCGAGAGTGGTGGAATGAAGAAGGGTGATGTGATTGTGGCTATCGAAGATGAACCTGTTACAAGTATCTACGACTATATGTATCGCCTTGCTAAATACCATAAAGGACAGCGAATTGTTGTTGAGGTTGAACGTAACGGGAAGAGAGAGAAGTTGCTTATTGAACTATAGCTATGTTTAAAGGGTTAAAGGGCTTCAGGGCTCTATGGTTAGGTTATATGTTAAGGTCTGAAGTTGGATTGGCTACAGCTCATTTAACAGTACATCATGAAATCCCCTTAACCAATAAAATAAGGTTCTACTACCATTTTTGTG
>JALVBA010000098.1 GCA_027010905.1 Marinilabiliaceae bacterium | reverse complement strand
TATGATTTCTGGATTATTGGCATATTCTTTTTTACCTAAAAAACCTAGAATTAAATACGAAACCGTTAATACACATGGACAACTTGCTATGTTCTAACAAGTTGCTTATATCGAACTCAGGTTAATAAGTCTTTTCTTTCTCAAGATAAATTGTTGTCCTCTTTTTAATTGGCCCTGGAAGGGTCATACATAAATAGCCGCAGGTGCAACCTGCGGAGAAATCATACAAAAACGAGAATGAACCCCGAATGGGGTTCTACTGCTGATATATTCCATCATTGGGGAATGGTTCAACCCCGTTGGGGTTGCGTTTGTTTCGAGGAGCATTATTCCATAGGTTTTACCTATGGTTATTTTTGTGTGACTGCTCTGCAGTCATGTCAGGAAGTCACTAATTAGTTACATCTGAAGTATATAACCTATTACCAAAGAAGGCCATCTTCTACAGTTTTTGATAGAGTTTTAGAGAATATGAATAATATTTAACATTGAATAACGCTGATAGGTTATTTTTTGGCACGGGAGTTGCAATATAACTATTAGATTTTTTTTCATAGATTTGGGTTAGGTTAATATAATAGGGAGCAACAACGGTTGTTCCCTATTTTACGTTTATCCCATTTGATTATCTCTCAAAAAGAGGCCTTTACTGCAAAAATGAAGTTAATCCCCGCTGCCGCAATACCTGATGAGTATGTCTTATACCTCCTGTTAGTAAAATTCTCCACACCTGCTGTAAGTATAAAATTATCAGTTATCCGATATAAACTTTTAAGGTTTAATGTGTACCAGGAGGGCGAATATGGGTTTCCGTTAGAATTTTTGGCATACATATAATTTTTTGAGACCTCGGAAGGAGGCATATTCCTAAATGCCACCTCGCCATTGTAAGCCGTGTAAAAATCCAGTTTGATATGATTATGCGAGTATGTAATGTGAGTTATACCAAAACATGGGGTAGCGTGTCGCAGAGGCACTTTCTCACCATTCACAAGTTTCTCTTCCCCTTTCATAATATTAAACCGAGAAGAGAAAGCAAGATTCAACGGTAGCTTCCATTCTATTCCGGCCTGAATCCCATAAACATAAGCTTTTGCCGCATTTTGTATTGCTTGCACCTTACTCATCTCCCCGTCATACATAATGCTGTCGTGGCCGTTTAGTGTGTAATCTGTTCTTACCATGGCATCAATAAGGTTAGTGTAGTATGCCGAGAAATCGAGTTTTATCTTTTCTGCAATGACTTTCGTTATCCCAATTTCAGTGTTAAGTGAGTATTCTGATTTAAGGTCAGGGTTTGGTACAACCACACCGCCGGGTTCAGAATCAAATACCTTTCCTGCATCATCAATGTTTGGAGCTCTATATCCAGTAGAGAAGTTAGTCATTATTTGCATTGTCTCATCAGGATTGTAAACCAATCCCAGACTTCCGGTTAAAGCGCCGGTATTGGTGTGCGAATTGTCAAAAGGGAGTGGGTAAAAGTGTGTGTCAAAATCCGCATTCAAAATAATGTAGTTATAGCGGGAGCCAATCTTTAGGTCTGTTCTTTCAGTAAGTTCGTAATTATAATCTCCAAAAATTGCCATTGAGCTCCATGTCGACCCATTGGGATAACGTATTGCTGCCGGAATTCGATTATAGGTATTTATGTTTTTATCATTTGCTACAGAGCTTACCCTGTTTAGAATAAACTCTGTACCATAAGTCAGATGGTGCTTTTGGTTGAATGATTTATTAAAATCCAGATTCAGGCTGTAAGCATTTACTGATTCTGTTCTGTTATGCCTGATGTTATCGTTGTAATTACGATCGTGTCGGCTCTCCTGAAAATATTGTTGTGCCAGATGTATAATCATCTGGTCGTATATTTTGGTCTTCTTTTCATTGTGAGCGTACAGGTGATTCATCATCCATGTTTGAGGGCCATAGTACCATTCAGCCGATCTTAGATGATTGTCACGGTATCTTATTAGCCGGTCGTAGCGAGGATAGTTGTCTGTAGTTGAGTAGTGAAAATCATAGTTTATTGTCCAGAACTCACTAGCTTTAAATTTGATTTTCTGCATCAGGTTAACCTGCTTGAAATTTGAAAAGAGCTGTTTTCTGAAGTCAGGATTAGTGACAGTTTCATCTGTGTTGTTATTGCGAATAACATACTCTTTGCGCAGATAGTCATCCGAACCATATTTGCCCATTCTCAAATCCTCAAAGTCTGAAAATGTAACACTCGTTGTGAATGCCCATTTTTTCAGACCTATTTTAAAATCAAAATGTCCTGTCTTCTCATTGTTTGCTGAAGCGTATCTGGCGGTAGCATGAACCTTAATCCAGGTGTTGTTGCCTGATGAGAATTCAGGTTGAAGAGTGTAGAAGCTCATCACTCCACCAATCGCATCACTGCCGTAAATAATTGATCCGGGTCCAAAAATAACCTCAGTCTGGTCGATGGCAAAAGCATCAAGAGAGATGACATTCTGAATATTTCCACTTCTGAAAATTGCATTGTTCATACGTATGCCATCAACCGAGATAAGTACCCTGTTTGTAGCAAAACCTCGAATCATAGGGCTGCCTCCGCCAAACTGACTTTTTTGAATATAGACATCACCTGATTGGGCAAGCATATCAGCCGTTGTTTGTGGGTTCTGAATTGTTATATCGCGCGACTTGATAGTGGTTATCTTATTCGGAATGTCAGTTTTTTTCTGTTGCCATCTCGTGGCCGATACAACCATCTCATCAAGTGAAATAGAACTCTGTTTCAAATAGACGGTAAAACTTTTTTTCTTTAACTGCTCGTAACTGTACAAAGCTGTTGTATATCCAATATATTTAATAAAGATACTGTCGCATTGCGAGAAGTCAGAAATAACAGCATCTCCCTTTACATCTGAAGCAGTTGATAGCTGATGGTTACGGCTAAAAATATTTGCCATGATGATTGGATCATGGGTAATTTCATCTCTTAGTTTAAGGGTTTGTGCAGATATGCTAATTACAATAAAAAACATGTAAAAAAATATCAGAAAATACTTTCTTTCAGATATGTTATTAGATATGTTGATAAGCATAGATTATTATAAAATTTAATCTGTTAGTACAATACTCCGTTATAAACTTAAGCGGCAATAGTACCAAAATACAATAGTTTGTCCAATCTCTTTTTATTTTTAGCATAGTATGGATTAATCCCGAACACGTCAAAAAAA
>JALVBA010000097.1 GCA_027010905.1 Marinilabiliaceae bacterium | reverse complement strand
TCTCAAGATTCTTAAACAAATAACATTAAAGCTACTATCGGGTAGCTTTTTTTATGGCAACACTTTTATCTCGGTTCTTCTGTTCTTGGCTCTACCCTCTTCTGTATCGTTGTCAGCTATAGGCTCCGAAAATCCGTAGCCTTTAAATGTAAGCCTTCCCAAATCAACACCTTCAGATACAAGATAGTCACGAACCGCTTTTGCCCTGTTTTCTGACAGAGAGAGGTTATACTCTTCGCTACCAACACTATCAGTATGCCCACCAATCTCTACCTTCAAATCAGGATTACTTTTTAGCAACTCAACAAGTGTGTTTAGTTCAGCAAATGACTCTCGTTTTAATTCATACGAATCAGTTTCAAAGAAGATATTTTTAAGTACTATCTTTTCTCCCGGTCTAATAGGACTTAGGTAGACATTCAGTTGCTGAGGGTTGTCAATATCCTTCATACCATCCAGATCAAAATTTTCGGAATAGAAGAGATACCCTTTTTTCTGAATACTAAGTGCATAGCTATGCCCCACAGGAAGACACACCAGAAAACTCCCTGAGTATGCATCTGACCATGAGTTTACCACCGGCTTGTCTGTCTCAATATCCTTCAGAATAAATGAAGCCTCAATAAGCTCTCTTGACTCTTTATCGTAAACCTTACCCTTAACATACGTTACCGGCTGAGGCCTTAATTTCTTGGGTAGTTTAAACATATAAAGATCTTTCCCTTTTGTTTCCGAAGGCAGTCCGTCAGAGGAGAAGTATGCTGTGGAACCTTTTGCATTTATTACCAGCCCTATCTCATCGTGAAGAGTATTTATGGGGTAACCAAGATTCTCTGGTGCACCCCACTGCCCGGCACTATCGCGCCGGCATACAAAAAGATCCATATTACCCATTCCTGGCCATCCATCTGAGGAGAAGTATAGCGAACGATTATCGTGATGAATAAACGGAGAGTTCTCATCACCCGATGTATTTATCTTATTCCCAATATTTTTTACTCCTGCAAAAACTGGCGTTCTATCGGGTTTAAAGCCAATTAATGTGGCCGACCAGATATCCTTCTTCCCTTCACCTCCACTTCGGTTACTCACATAGTAGAGAGTTCTGCCATCGGACGAAAAGCTTGGTTGCGACTCCCAGTAAGGTGTATTTACCGGAGCACCCAGATTTTTAGGAGCCGACCATCCTCCGGCTGTTTTGTAGGAGAAGTAGATATCACAACTACCCATCGAACCACTCTTTCCACAGGCGGTAAAAAACATCCATTTTCCATCGGCCGACAGACACTGGGCACCCTCATTTCTATCGGTATTCAAACTACTCACCGGATGTCTACTTCCCCACTCTTTACCACTCTTTTCAGATACAAAAAAGTCCTCACCAAAATATTGTGCTATTTTTGGCAGCTTCTCTGTTTTAAACCTTGCAGTATCCTTTGGAACCAAAACGGTAAACACCATCGACTCCTCATCAGCAGTGATACTTGGCCAGTACTCATCGAAGTTGCTGTTTACTTTTGAACCCAGATTTACAGGTTCAAATACCACAGGTTTGTTTACCGCCTCTTCGGCAAATTCAGCCTGAATTATCCACCGGTCAGCATCCAACCTGCTTCTTTTGCCCTTAGTCTTCTCCTTGTACTTATTCATCCAGGTCACTGTCTCATCTCTGTTTCCGAGATAGAAACTGGCTACTCCGAGATTGTAATAGGAAGTGAGGAAAAATGTAGAATCGATCTCAATGGCTCTTTTAATCAAATCATATTCATTCTGATACTCTTTTTGCGTGTAGTAGATATCAGCCAAAAGAAAATATGCTTCAATAAACTTCCCATCCTTCTTTATTGCCTGTTTTAGTAATGAGACCGCTTCACCATAATTATTATCGACGTAGGACCTGCCGGCCTGCATGTACATATTGCCTGCTTTCTTCGATTTAGTAGAGAGCTTTTGTGCCTCAACTCCCTGAAGAGCCATAAGCAGAAACAGAAAAAATATCAACCTATTTATCAAATTAACTTTCATTTTATACTCAATTTAACCATACCTATATCCGACTTCATATATCTACCCACCTACAGGAAGAGAAGCCTTAATAATATCCCGAGTTACTTTAATTAATTCTTCCGGTGAATCCATAAACTCATTGACATCAATAGGCTTATGTATTATAAGCATAGTAGATCCCGGCATCACATTAATAAATCCCGAACCCATTATCTTATTTGTACCCACAATAGTTACAGGTAATATGGGCAACTCAAGTTGAAGTGCAATTTTAAATGCCCCCTTTTTGAATTTTCTCATCTTACCGTCTCTACTTCTTGTCCCCTCGGGAAAGATTACTACTGATGTGCCGTTAACCAACTGCTTTTTTGAAGCTTCAATAGATTCTATTGCAGCCCGGGGCGATGACCTGTCGAGAAATATGTGTCCCACCTTTGCACTGGCATAGCCAATAAATGGAGCCTTACGAAGCTCTTTTTTCATTATCCATTTGAAGTCAATACCAACCCAGCCACACAACAGAAATATATCGTACTGACTTTGATGGTTTGCAACGATAACATACGACTCACCTCTCTTAATATTTTCCCTGCCCGATACTTTTACAAACATTGGAGTAAACAGTGCACTCGATTTAGCCCAAACTTTTCCAAAAAAACTACCCATACGGGGAGAAAAAAGGATTGCCGTTACAGCAGCTAAAATTGAACATATTATTGTACTCGAAACCATCAACGGCACATAAACTAACCATTTGTATGGTTGATACAATATATAGCCGGTTTTCTTCATCTGCATAAAAGTACCTAATCTATTACAATTAAAAAACTCACTGCTCCAACATAGTCAAAATTTTCATTGCCTCATCTCTTGTAGAGCCACAAAAGTCAGGCTCAGCCATAAATCTCGCGCACACATTGGGTCTGTCAGGAGAATCAAAAATATCACATCTGTAATCCTCGGTAAGGTGAATACATCTTACCCCGGCAGGTTTTCCATTCTCCATTCCGGGTATACTTGCCGAAATGGAAGGTGCAATACAACAAGCACCACAAAATTCCCGACATTTCATATAACTAAACTAAATATTCGCGGATAACGTAAAATCGACTTTTTTTTCATCCCAACTAATTTGCGTTTCATGTAAAATAATCAAACATTCATCATATAAAACAACCCTTAACGAGGTTAATATAAATTAATGAAGTATTTTAGTGTA
>JALVBA010000096.1 GCA_027010905.1 Marinilabiliaceae bacterium | reverse complement strand
AAAAAACAGGGGAAACACTTCCTGCTGTACAGGTTATTATTACCGGAACAACAACCGGAACAATTTCAAATCTCGATGGGTTCTACTCGTTGAAGGTTGAACCGGGGAAATATGATATTCAGTATCGTTTCATATCATACACCCCCAAAACGGTTAAAGGTGTAGTTGTTAATCAGGGCGAAACAAAATCTATTAATATTCAACTTAGTGAATCGGTTTTAGAGTTGAGTGAAGTCGCTGTGGTAGCAAGAAGAGTTGAAAACACAGAGGCAGCTCTTGTTACAATGCAACGAAAATCGGTTGTTGTTTCTAACGGAATATCATCTCAACAGATTTTAAAAACAGGTGCAAGTGATGCTGCCGGTGCATTGAAGAGTGTTACAGGGGTTTCCGTTCAAGGTGGAAAGTATGTGTACGTGCGCGGCTTGTCTGACAGGTATAGCAAAACAATTTTAAACGGAGCCGATATTCCCGGCCTGGATCCGGAACGAAACACTGTTCAAATGGATCTTTTTCCTGCAACTATACTTGACAATGTGATGATATATAAAGCCTTTGCACCAAACTTGCCCGGAGATTTCACAGGAGGGCTTATTGATATTAAAACGAAGGATTTTCCAGACAAATTCTCTTTTAGTTTTGCGGCAGAGTTAGGGTTCAATCCTCAATCAAACTTAAAAAAAGATTTCTTAACTTACGATGGGGGGAAATTTGACTTTCTTGGTTTTGATGATGGTACACGTTCTCTTCCTGATGAAGCCAAAGGAGAGGTTCCTAACAGATATGAAGACAATGAGAAGCTAAACCACATAACCAAGTCTTTTAATAAAACATGGCTTCCTAAAGATCAAGCTTCAGGATTAAACCAAAAATACTCAATAGGTTTCGGAAACAAAAAAGATCTAAAAGGTGAGAAGTCGCTGGGATATTTTCTTGGTGGATCATACTCTTACAAATTGGATGCTTTCGACGACGGTTTTTACGGAAGGTACAAATTAACCACTAAAGATGCTGATGGCCTCAACCGGGAGTTTGAGTCACAAAAATGGAGTGTAGGGGCATCTAATTCACTATGGTCGTTAATTGGTGGGTTGGGATGTAGGTTTAATAGTAACAATAATATTGGATTAACCATTATAAACAATCATTCAGGCCTGAAAGCAGCCAACTTCTCATACTTTATTGACTATGGTGACAATGAAGATCAAAGGCAAAGGAGAACACTTGAATTTACTGACCGTAACCTCTTCTCAACCCAGCTAAAGGGGAACAATACTTTTAAAGATTGGAAGGATGTAAAGATGGACTGGATAATATCATATTCACTGGCAACACAAAAAGAACCCGACATAAGATATTTAATTAATGATATCAACGAAGAGAGCCACGAGACTCTATATTTCGTTAACAAATCGATGTATTCGTATCCTCGCCGTTATTATCGCGACATGAAAGAACACAGTGGTTTTTGGAAGGTTGATTTTGAAGTCCCAATTCTTCAAACAATAAAAGATTCAAAACTGAACTTTGGTATCTCAAACACATACAGGGAGAGAAAGTATTGGCAGACTCAAATGATCTTTGCTGAAAATGGCGTCAACCGTTACACCGATATGACGGGCTATTTTGACGATTCAAATATTGATGCAGTAAATCGGATTTTTGTTCAGAGCTCAGTGAAAGATGACAAAAAAAACAGTTACAACGGAAAGTCAAATCTTGTTGCAGGCTATATAATGGCCGACATGGCTGTTACAGAGAATTTCAGGGCAGCATTTGGCTTTAGACTCGAAAATATATCAATGGAAACAGTTAGTCTGAGAGATATAGCCGGGAATAAAGACACTACAGGCACACTAAATGAATTCAACTTATTACCATCCATAAACCTCACCTATTCACCAAATGAGATGGTGAATTTTCGTGTGGCTTACAACAGAACCCTTGCACGTCCGTCGTTCAGAGAGAAATCATCATTGGCAATAGAAAACCGGGTAGGCGATATTATTATTGGGAATGATTCGTTAAAACAGACCACTATCGACAATTTTGACATACGATGGGAGAGGTATTTTAAACCGGGAGAGTTAATCTCTTTAGGCCTTTTTTACAAGCGATTTATCGACCCAATAGAGCAGTCGTTTAATACCGAAGCTATAAATCCAGAGATTACCTGGCGTAATGTAGACAAAGGAACGATGTATGGAGTGGAAGCTGAAATTGGTAAAAAGCTCGACTTTGTTCATGCACTGCGTAACTTCAAGTTATCTTCAAATGTCACCTATGTATATTCTCGGGTAACTATTGACAGTAAGGAGTTGGAGAACAAAAGGTATTTTGACCCTAACCATCCGGACAAAAGAGTGATGTTTGAACAGTCTCCTTGGATAGTTAATGCTATTCTCTCGTATAAGACTGAGAAAAATGATTGGCTTACAAACCTGTCATACACATACAATGCACACAAGCTGGTGATTGTAAATCCTACAGGCATACCGGACGTTTATTCAAAACCTATTAACGATTTAACATTTAATATTGAGAAAAAAGTTGGAAAGAGGACTAGTCTACAGTTTCAGGTGAAAAATATTTTAGACAACCGAATCACCTACTTTTATGAGTATAACAATAAAGAATACAACCACCTTGATATGGGGTGGGGGAGGCAATACAGCCTAAAATTTTCATACAGGTTTTGACAAAAAGGATAAAAGCACTTAACAATTATTTAACAAAAAGGCAATTTTCAAGTAATCGTAGCCCAATACATTTGTATTAATAGAAAACAGAATCATCAAAAATTAGAAAAATGAAAAAGAGAGTTTTTATAACAACAGTTGCACTTGTGTTAAGCATAAGTATGTTTGCGTCGAACGAGAAGGAAAACAAAGAGAGTAAAAAGAGGCCTGCCAATTCAGAAACTGTATCAACAATGCTGAGTGGTAGTATTATTGACCAAACAACAGGAGAATCTCTTACAGGTGTTAAAGTAATACTAGAAGGAACCAATAAGGTCGCTTATACCGATTTTGATGGAAACTTCTCCTTTAGTGCTGTCAAACCCGGCAAGTACAAAGTAAAGGTTGACTACATATCCTATGATGCAACCAACTTGCAAAATGTAAAAGTATCCGCGGGGTCAAACTCATTAAAGATTGAATTAAACCCGGTAAACAGGTAACTTAGATGAAACGAATAAAATTGCTCACTCTCATCTCTATCCTGTTTCTATCAATTTCATCATTTTCACAGATTAAAGAGGGAAGTGATGGCTTGTACTATGCAAAAGAGGGTTCTCTTTATACGGGAAGCTATACTGAATACTACCCCAATGGGCAGATAAAAATAGAGATGTCGATTATATCTGGGAAAAAAGATGGAATTATTTCTATATTTTTTGAAAATGGGAATGTTAACGAAATACGCTCATACAAGCAAAATATCAAACACGGTTCCTGGATTACCTACAACAAATCCAAACAGAAAGTTGCAGTTGCCAACTACGTAAACAACAAAAAAGATGGCAAGTGGCTTATCTGGGATGATGATGGCACACTACGTTTTGAAATGCACTATGCCAATGGTAAAAAAACCGGAACATGGAAAATGTGGGACGAGAAAGGTAATCTGATTTCAGAAAAGAAGTTTGATTAACCACCACGCAACATATCTAAATGAAAATTTGAACTAACTTAACATCTAAGGATATTCTAAGTTGCTCTTCTCTGAACTCTATCGATTTGGTTGTAATTGGAATTAAAAGCCCCTCTGACTATCTAATACTTTATAAAAATCATGTGCATGGCATCTTCTTTTGAATATTACTACAATACAAACATAATAAATTGAAACACTCCAAAAGAGATATAAAATCGGTATTACTGCAAACTTAGTGGGCAACTAACTAAAATATATGTTGGTTATTTGTTGATACGTATATTTGCTTATGTCTCAATACACTGATACAATATTATAAACAGATCAATAAATAATCATATAAAATTTGCAAAAAAAATAATATAGTTAAGTGCCCACTAAAATGGTAGTAGAACCATAAAATCTAAAATATGTGAATATGCCTATCATAGGATAAGCAACAACATCAAAAGGTCATAATCCTTCAGAACTATTCTTAAAATTCTCAGTGCACGACCCATCTGATTCTCAACAGTCTTTACCGAGACATCCAGTTCCTCCGAAATCTCTTTGTAGGTCATCCCTGATTTTCTGCTCAACAAAAAAACCTGTCTGGTTTTTGGAGGTAGTTTAGCTGCAAAGAAGTTTAACAATGGTTCAATATCTTCCTCTGTAATTCCGGACGAAGCTTTTGCTGGAGTCATATCCATAATACTTTCCAAGGGCAAATTAGAGGTTATCCTTTTTGATCTTAGATAATCGATACATTTGAATTTCACAGCCCGCAACAGGAAACCTTCGTAGTTGTCAACCTCCTGCATCCTCTTTCTTTCCCAAATATTGATAAAAACATTTTGTACGATATCCTCTGCAACATCATCACTAAACACTATTTTTCGGGCATAGTTACATAACGGAGAGTACAACTCATGAAAGATTCCTTCAAATGCTTTATCCAAAACTAAAATTTTTAATCCTGAAATATAATTATTTTTTCTTCAAGTAGGGGTAAATCATTTTTCTTACGACATATAAGCAAAGATATAATCAATCAAACATCAAAAAAATTATTTCATGCCTGATATTTATGATATTTTATCAAAACATTTTTTGAATGAAACTACTGAAAGTGAAGAAGCCCTGATTAAGGCATTCAAAAAAGAAAATTCTTTAGAGTATTCGATGCTCAAGAAACTTTGGAACAGAGGTGATATTAAAGTCAAAGATTTCGATTCAAACAGAGCCTGGATTAAAATGACACAAAAGATTCAGGTAGCTTCTAAATCCAAAATCATCAAACTAAGTATCTACAATCAGATCTTAAAAGCAGCTGCAGTTGCTGCCATTTTAATTATTGGTATATTCTCCACCTATTATCTAATCTCCGTTTTACCCGACAAACAGGTTGTTATTGCATCAGCCAATATTACCGAGAAAGAAAAAGAGATTACTCTAAGTGACGGAACAATAGTATGGTTGAATAAGAATGCTTCGCTCTCTTTTACAAAAAAGTTCACAGAAGATGAACGGCATGTCAGATTAACCGGTGAGGCATTTTTCAAAGTACACCGTAATACCAACAAACCTTTTATCATCACAACTTCAAATTCTTCTATCAGAGTACTTGGAACTTCTTTCAACGTGAATAGTGATAAAACCATTACTAAAGTTATTGTTGCTACCGGAAAAGTTAAAGTAAGTAATAGTGCGGGAACAAAAAATGTGGTAATTACTCCCGGACTCTCAGCAACGGTTGATGGGGAAGAGGTAGAAAGTCAAGAGGTGATAAATCCAAATTATCTCGCCTGGAAAACAGGAAAGTTTTCTTTTCAAAACACACCTTTACAACAGGTTCTTAAAGACCTGAACACCTATTACAACAATATCTTTGTCCTGAATCCATCAACAGAGTTTGACTGCAAACTAACAGCTGAATTCAATAAAGCTAAAATTAAAAACATCATTGAAACAATTGAATTAACATGTGATTTAAAAGCAACTCAAAAAGAGGGCACGTATTTCATTAACAAATAAAATAATCATCCGGTATATAACACCCAAAATATAGTCCAATGCAAAAGGCAATAATAATATTCGTCATAATCAGTCTGTCGTTAAATAGTAACGCTCAGACCAACCCTTTGGATAAAACCATTACAGTTACGTTTGAGAACATAACAATAAAAGAGGCATTTAACATTTTAAAAAACAGAGCTAATATATCATTCGCATATAATGCGAACATCAAAGAGCTTAACAAAAAGGTAAATAAAAAATTCACAAACACAACAGTTGCTAAAATACTGGATTCTCTACTGAAGCCAAACAATTTGGAATATCGCAGAGTTGGGAAAAATATCACTATATACAAAGCCGTAGGAAGAAAGAATAAAATTACAGTTTCGGGTTATGTATTTGATGCAGAGACTGGGGAAGCTCTGATTCAATGTAATGTTTACAATAAACATTTAATGACAGGTGTAGTAACCAACAACTTCGGATATTTCAGTCTGAGTCTTCCCGGTGGAGCCATAAATAGCACTATCGTTTTTTCGTATCTTGGTTATGAGACAAAAGAGGCAGAAGCGGAAAGCAAAGATATTGTTTTAAGTATTAAGTTAACTCCCAAACAAACTGATTTGGGAGAAGTAATGGTAAAGTCAGAGCAAAACAACAAAGAGGTACTTTCTTCGACTATGGGAAAGATGAGCATGAAGGCCGCAGAGATAACTGCACTCCCTGCCATTGCAGGTGAAACAGATGTGCTTAAAGCTATAACACTTCTGCCGGGCATCAAGCAGGGTGTTGACGGTAGCTCAGGCTTCTACGTTCGCGGGGGTGGTCCTGACCAAAATCTTATACTGCTTGACGGTGTGCCTATCTATAATCCCTATCACCTTTGGGGTTTTCTGTCAACGTTCAATGCCGATGCCATTAACAACATCGAAGTAACTAAAGGTGCTTTCCCTGCAAGGTACGGTGGCCGCCTTTCATCGGTACTCGATATTACAATGAAAGACGGGAACAGTTTGAAATGGGATAAAGATGTTACCGTAGGGTTACTCTCTGCAAAGTTTATGGTAAGCGGCCCCATTAAAAAAGATGTGAGCTCGATAATGATAACTGCCCGCCGAACCTATGCTGACCTGATTTATATGCCCATTTACAGAATGCAAAATTCCGATAAAGAGAACATTGAGAAAAGAGGATACAATTTCACGGACATCAATCTGAAATACAACTACAAATTCTCGGAAAAAGACCGTTTTTTTATTAGTGCTTACTTCAGCAGAGATAAATATTTTGATGAGCAAAAAAATAAAGAGCCTGTTGAGGATGGAGAGAATATCCAAACACAAAAAAGAGATGAAGGATGGGGTAATATCACTGCATCGGCAAGATGGAACCACCTATTGGGGCAAAAACTTTTCATGAATACTACAATGTATTTTTCAGGATACAACTACTACACTAATGATTTTTACAAATATGAAAGCCTGGAACCTGAAGAGATTCCAAATAAAGAAAACAGGGTGGAATACACATCCCGCATAGAAGATATTACCATAAAACAGGACTATCAATTTTTTCCATCAGACATGCATCAAGTCCGTTTCGGAATTGGGAGTGTTTTTCACTACTTCAAACCGGGAATATCAGTATTTGCCTCTGAAACAGGCAAAGAAACAATTGAGAATTCAATGAAGAACAATGATATCAGAGCAACGGAGCTGTCGGCTTACATCGAAGATGACTTTGACCTTTCACGTGTAATAAAACTAAATGCAGGCATCCATGCATCCGGCTTTCTTGTTGAGGGAACAGGGTACTACTCCTTTCAACCCCGGTTAAGTGTACGTTTCCTGATGTCAAAGAATACCTCTTTTAAGTTAGGGTATGCGAATATGGCACAATACATACATCTGCTCACAACATCCGGAATAGTGCAGTCATCCGACCTGTGGGTGCCAAGTACAGCAAAAATCAAACCTCAACGATCAAATCAATGCTCAGCAGGTGTATCAACACTGTTTAAAGACATCTTCCTTTTCGAAATAGAAGGATATTACAAAACAATGGATAACCTGATAGAGTACAAGGACGGAGCAAGTTTTATGGACAGCGGCACAAGCTGGGAGGACAAAGTGGCATCAGGGAAAGGTGACTCTTACGGGGTAGAGTTTTTCCTGAAAAAGAAATCCGGTAAACTTACAGGATGGGTCGGTTACACCCTCTCGTGGACCAACAGAATATTTGAAGACATAAATTTCGGACGTGAGTTTCCTTTTCGTTATGACAGACGTCATGATGTTTCTCTCGTTGCCATGTACAAATTCAACGAAAGATGGTCGCTTAACGGAACGTGGGTTTACTACACGGGAAATGCGGTATCTGTTCCCACCTATTCGTATGCTGCTCCCGGATATGATGGAACATATCATAGCTGGAGCAGTTTCCCTACACCGTATATGACAACAGGCTCGGAGGTAGGTACCTCCGGAATAATCAAAAACTATGATTCGAGAAACAATTACAGGCTTCCGGCATATCACAGATTAGATGTCTCAGCGGCATACAGATGGAAACGTCCAAAGGCCTCGCATGTTTTAACATTTGGAATAACAAATCTGTACAACAGAATGAATCCCTCTTTTTACTATTCTTCACACAGGCAAGATATCCATACCGGACAGATATATTCGGAATATACAAAAGTTACGTTATTTCCGGCAATGCCAATGCTTAGCTACAGAGTCTCATTTTAATTAAAAAAACCATTAGTCATGAAAAATATAGAACTCATTCTTACAGCTCTTTTTACTACAACAGTTCTCATGTCGTGCGAGAGCGACTTTATTGTCGAGAATCAAGAATACATAAACAGAATAGTTGTGACCTCAGTTTTCAGCAATACCGACACTTTAACAGCAGAGATTACCAAGACTTTTTCACCTTTTGGTACTGCAACGGTTGAAGAGTTGAACAGTGCCAAAGTATCCCTCTTTAAAGAGGGAACATTTGTAGAAACTCTCACATACTATAAAACACCTCAGGATACCCTCGGTAAGTTCGTATCAACAACAATCCCTGAACAGGGAAAGGCATACAGTATTGAAGTAATTGAACCGGGATTAGGAACAGCTACATCCGAATCTTCCATACCTGCTCCGTTTGAGGTATCTGACCTATCGGCAGTAAAAATAGAGTGGGGCAAATACAACACAAACAGTCTGAGATACAATTTCAAATTCACCCTTCACGACCGGGTAACAACTGATTATTACTATCTTACCATTGCATTCCCTGTTATGAAAAAAGATGAAGAGACAGGAGTGTGGCACTTTTATGCATATCAGTATTGTGAGATACAAACCGGAGACCTGCCACTTCATCAGCTTTATCTTCGTAACGGATTTCTATTTGAAGACAAAGCATTTAACGGTATAAATCATGTAGTTAGCGGAACTGCTACAGCCTATAGGAGGCCGTTCGGAGACTTTGACTTTGAGTGGCCGGCTGACACAAACAAACTTAAAGTCGACTCTCTTCATCTGCACATTAACGTTTACAAGCTTACAAAAGAGCTATATACATTTTATTCGAGCCACGCCACAGTCTTGAAAAATGAGAATAATATTTACTCTGAGCCTACACCAATATATAGCAATATAGAAAACGGAGTAGGTGTGTTCGGCGGTGAGTTTGTCATAGAAAGTGTAGTAGAAACAAAATAGTAACAGATAAAACCTATATTCAAAAAACACAAAGTCTCTCATGTAGAAACCCAAAAAATATCCCTTTTTTGAAAACAATCAAACTTCTAACTCTAATTGAGTATGCTTGAATATTTGGGGAGATTGGGAAGCTTCGGATTACAGTTCCTGCTTAATCATTTCGGCAATATGTTCAAACTCCTCCTGAGTAAACTTTAGCTTAGGGTTTGAGAAACTGATATCAGCCTCACTTTGAAGAGGAATAAGATGAATGTGAGCATGAGGCACCTCAAGTCCGAGTACTGCTACTCCAACTCTCTTGCACTCTATGGCTTTATCAATTGCGTTGGCTATCTTCTTCGAAAATACAATAAGACCGGCCAACAGCTCATCATCAAGCTCAAACAGATAATCAGTCTCCTGCTTGGGAATAACAAGTGTATGACCTTTGACTAAAGGGTTTATATCCAGAAATGCATAATATCTCTCATCCTCTGCAATTTTAAAAGAGGGGATATCTCCATTTACGATTTTTGTAAAAATAGTAGCCATCACTAATCTGATTAAATTGAATAAAGAACTACAGTGAAATCTCCACAACCTCAAATGTCATAACACCTGAAGGAACACTAATCTCTACGGTATCACCAATTTTCTTTCCTAACAAACCATTAGCAATAGGTGTAGATATAGCAAGCTTACCTGATTTTAAATCTGCTTCACTATCGGGAACAATTGTGTAGGTCATCTTAGCACCATTCTTTAGATTCTTTATCACCACCTTGTTCAACAGCTGCACTTTAGATGTATCTAACTTCGACTCATCAATAATCCGGCTATTGGCAATAATATCCTTCAGCTTGGCAATTCTCATTTCAAGCATCCCCTGTGCCTCCTTGGCAGCATCATACTCAGCATTCTCCGACAGGTCTCCTTTGTCACGAGCTTCAGCAATCTGCTTTGAAATACTGGGGCGTTCAATACTCTCGAACTGATGCAACTCCTCCTTAAGTTTCTTCAACCCCGCTTCAGTAATATATTTTATTGGTGACATAGCTTTAATGTTTTAAACAATCATATAAAAACAAAAGAATCCCGGTATTCCGAAACTCTTTGGTGCAAATATACAAAGATTAAATAGAAAATCAATATTTATCCCCTTCCCTTACGGAGTTTAACCGGCTTTGTGCCTGAATAATGTAAATCAATCAGGCGATAAATATATTTGCTACAGTACTAAATTTCAGGTCTTTTAAGTATCTCAGAAAAAACAACAGCTTTTTTAAGATCAAACTCTTCATTCTCCCAAAAGCTAATACTATCGTGTGTTTCATCTATTTCTGTGAATTCAATAGTACTACCCATCGGCATGTCTACTTTCTGGCTGCGGCTAACTGACCTCATTGTCTGTTGTTGGGAAAACAACTGTTCCGTGATTCTCTCTCTCTCCTTCACTATATCACTTCGCCCCTCTGCAACCACAGGTGTTGCAACCGGCTCAAGTACTTTGGTGGTTGGCACAGTTCTGAAAATATCCTCGAAATTGGGTGAACTCTCCTCCTCTTCATTCTCCCATGGGTCAACCTCCTTCGGAGCAGGCTGTGGCGGCAGATTTTTTTTAGCTTTTCTTGATTTCATTATTGCACTAAAAATAAAAAACCCTACCATCGCCACTAAATACAGTATATCTCCAAATCCTTCTTTCATAGTTTCTCAGGTATAAAAT
>JALVBA010000095.1 GCA_027010905.1 Marinilabiliaceae bacterium | reverse complement strand
ATATACAATTTATTACTTCATTAAATTTTCTAAAAAAAAACCAATATCTTTGCGCGGTTAATTACGGATTTATATAAACAAAAATATATTTAAAGTACAAACAAATGCAGAACAAAGGAGCAATAAGACTATTTGCCATTCTCCTGGCGTTAGTGAGTTTATATCAGTTGTCATTTACATACAAAGCAAAGCGCGTAGAGAAAGAGGCAGCACAATCACCGCAGGGAGTTCAGGCATATTTGGATTCAGTAAAAAATATTCCGGTTTATGATTTTCTTTTTGGATTGAGAAAATATACATATCAGGAGTGTAAGGAGAGAGAGATTAACTTCGGGCTTGACCTGAAAGGTGGTATGAACCTTATTCTTGAGGTTCAGGTATCAGATGTTGTTAGGGCTTTGGCTAACTACAATACTGATCCTACATTTGTAGAAGCTCTCAAATTGGCTGAAAAACGCGAGAAAACATCAGGCAGTAATTTTGTTACCCTCTTTGGTGAGGCTTTTACTGAGATAGACCCACAAGCACAATTATCTGCAATATTTAATACTGTAGAGTTAAAAGGTGAAGTTAACTACAACTCTACCAATGCTGAAGTGCTAGATGTAATCAGAGTCCAGACACAGGGTTCTATAGATAATGCATTTAATATTCTTCGTACAAGAATTGATAAGTTTGGTGTAACACAACCAAATATCCAGAAGCTGGAGAAAGCCGGTCGTGTATTAATTGAACTGCCGGGCATAACCGATCCTCAAAGAGTTAGAAAGCTTTTACAGGGAACGGCTAACCTTGAGTTTTGGGAGACTTACGATAATGAGGAGGTTCACAGCTATATTGCACAGGCTGAACACAAAACCCGTGAGATTGAGGCTGCAAAGTTAAAGCCTGAGACTACAGAGATAGGTACAACTGAAGAGAAAGGTGCTGTAAAGCAGAATGAAAAGAAAGAGGATGACCTTGCTCTGCTACAGGATATGGAGAGTGACAGTTTGAAGACTGATTCACTATCTACCTCTGTCACCAAATCTCTGTTCACATATTTGTTACCAAGTCAAAATCCTAAAGGACCGGTTGTTGGTATAGCTGCCGGGAAGGATACGGCAGAGGTAAATGCATACCTTCAACTACCAGTTGTAAAAACTCTTCTGCCTAAAGATTTGAAGTTTTTATGGTCGGTTAAGCCGATGCCTACAAAAGATGTAAGGTACTACACTTCCAACCCTGTTAATGAAAAAGATTTATACTATCAGCTTGTAGCGTTAAAAATTTCAACATTCGACGGACGCCCTCCACTCGAAGGAGACGCAATTGTTAATGCAAATAAAAATCTTAATCAGCGTAGTCAGTTTGAAGTAAACATGACAATGAATGCTGAAGGTGCAAAAACGTGGGCTAAGCTCACAAAAAATAATATTGGTAAATGTATCGCCATCGTTCTTGATGGATATGTATATAGTAATCCTACAGTTCAGAGTGAAATATCAGGTGGTAGAAGCCAGATTACCGGTAACTTCTCTGCTACCGAGGCTGATGACCTTGTGAATATTCTGAAGTCGGGTAAACTACCTGCTCCAGCTCGTATTGTTGAGGATAATGTTGTTGGTCCTTCGCTGGGAGCCGAGGCCGTACATGCAGGTCTTACCTCTTTTATCTGGGCCTTTATTGTAGTATTGGTTTACATGATTTTCTACTACGGTTTCAAAGCTGGTATGGTAGCTGACTTAGCTCTGATAACTAACATGTTCTTTATTATGGGAGTGTTAGCATCGTTTGGGGCAGTACTCACCCTTCCGGGTATTGCGGGTATTGTGTTGACAATTGGTATGTCGGTGGATGCCAACGTACTGATTTATGAAAGGATAAAAGAGGAACTTCGAGCGGGTAAAGGAGTGAGGTTAGCACTATCTGACGGTTACAGTAATGCCTTTTCTGCAATTATTGACTCAAACGTAACAACATTCCTGACCGGCCTTATCCTATTCCTGTTTGGTACAGGTCCGATTAAAGGTTTTGCTACAACATTGATGATTGGTATTGCTACTTCATTCTTTACGGCAATTTTCATTACAAGATTGATATTTGAGAAGATGCTAACTAAGAAGGATGCTAACATATCGTTCACAACAAAGTATACTAAACATCTTTTTGAGAAACTACATATTAAGTTTCTTGAAAAAAGAAATATCTTCTTCATTATTTCAGGAACATTAATTCTGTTTAGTATTGGTTCGCTCTTAACAGAAGGGCTGAAACAGGGTATTGACTTTACCGGAGGACGAACATTTGTTATCCGTTTTGATGAGCCGGTATCTTCTGTAAATATTCAGAAATCACTAGTTGCTGAATTTGACGGAGCAACAGTTGAGGTTAAGACTTTTGGTGAGTCAGACCAGATTCGTATAGCCACAAATTATATGATTGACGTTAATAATGATGATACCGACAATGCAGTTGAGGGAAAATTGTATGAAGGTCTTAAGTCATTCATTGGAGGTGGTGTTACCAAAGACGATTTTCTGAAAAATTATAGAATGAGCTCGCAGAAAGTTGGACCTACTATTGCAACGGATATTAAGACAAAAGCAGGTTATGCAATTTTCTTCTCGCTGATTGTTATCTTCTTGTATATTCTTATTCGTTTCCGCAACTGGGAGTATGGTTTTGGAGCTTTGATTGCTCTTATGCATGATGTGATTATTGTGCTGGGAATATTCTCGCTAACATATAATTTCATGCCGTTCTCGCTTGAGATTGATCAGGCATTTATTGCAGCAATTCTTACTGTTATTGGATACTCAATAAACGATACAGTAGTTGTGTTTGACCGTATTCGTGAATACCTAGGACTCCATCCGAAGAAAGACCGGATAGAAGTTATTGACTCAGCCTTGAACTCAACAGTTAGCCGTACATTGAATACATCACTTACAACATTTTTAGTGTTATTGGTAATCTTCCTGTTCGGTAGTGAAGTGATTCAGGGATTTGTATTTGCCTTGATGATTGGTGTTGTTGTAGGTACATACTCATCACTCTTTATCGCTACACCTATCTCTTATTCATTAATTGAGAAAAAACACAGAGCGAAGAAATAGAGTAATCTGTTTTCTAAATATATTTAACCCTCCTGCTAAGATCAGGAGGGTTTTTTTAAAGTAATAATTGAAATTGACTAAATAATCGAATAACTAAATAACCAAATAACCAATTATATATTATCTTTGGATAAATTTTTCAGATATGATGACTTTGCTTTTTATATCGGGAGGAGAGATAGTAATAGTAGTACTTGTTATACTTCTGCTCTTTGGCTCAAAAAAAATACCGGACTTTGCACGTACCTTTGGTAAAGGGATGAACGAATTTCGGAAGGCAACCGAGGAGATTAAGCGGGAGCTCAACGAAACAAAAGATAGTTTTACCGAAGAGATAACTGATGTTAGGGAATCATTAAATGATCAGGTTGAGGAGATTCAGGATACATTCAGCGAAACAACAGGTGAGAGTTACGACCCTTATGGTGTAGAGGACCAATCCTATCCTAATACAGAGGAGCCTGATGATATTTCTGAGAATATTGCCATCGCAAATGACAATATTGACACCAGTGATAAGACAGAAGCAGAGAGCAAGACAGAAATAGTTTCAAACAAGAAGGTGAAAAAGACGAAGAAGGTGAAGAAGGTTAAGAGCTCGACACCAAAAGCTAAAAAGAAAGATGACTAGATAGAAGAGCAAGCTGCTGAAGATTTGCCATGAAACAATTAGAGATTACTTATGTTTTAAGTTAAGAACATAGGTGTAGTAAATTAGAAAATACCAAATCACAAATTGAATATCACAAATTGTATCTCCAATAAATGAATGAATATTTAGCATTAATTTTAGGCTTCCTCTTTCTGTTTGCAGGGGGGCATTTCCTCATTCAATCAAGTGTGTTAATAGCTAGGCGTTTTAATATTAGCGATATGGTTATTGGTATTACTGTTGTTGCCCTTGGTACGTCAGCTCCTGAACTATTTGTTAGCCTGAAAGCTATATTTGCCGGATCAGCCGATATCTCAATCAGTAATGTTATAGGTTCAAATATTGCAAATATTGTTCTGGTCTTGGGGCTTGTAGCAATCATATTTCCCATTAAAGTAAAGAAAAAAGGTGTATGGATTGACTGGAGCGTGATGATGTTTGCATCTCTTTTGTTATACCTGTTCAGCTGGAATAATAATAAGCTTAACGTTTGGGAGGGAATTACCTTTCTGGTGTTACTGGTTCTCTATATGCTCTGGTTGATATACGATACAAAATCAAAAAATGAAAAACTAGAGAAGAACTCTATTGAAGATAGCATTGAGCTCAAAAAGCAAAAGCCACTGATTTTTATTGCCGTAATATTTATTATGTCTGTATTAGGCCTCTATTACGGTTCAGACCGGCTTGTTTACGGGGCACGAAATATTGCTGCGAGTTTTGGTATTAGCGAAAGGGTTATTGGAATTACGGTCATTGCTTTTGGTACGAGTGTGCCTGAGCTTGTTACTTCGCTGATTGCCGCATTTAAGAAGAATACAGACATCTCAATTGGTAATATAATCGGCTCAAATATATTTAATATTTTCGCCATTTTGGGAGTAACCGCCTCTGTGAAGAGATTAGATGTTAATGTTGCTTTTCTTGAGTGGGACTACCTGTGGATGATAGGTATTGCCCTGCTTCTGTTTTTGATGTTACTACCGTTAAGCAGAGGGGTTATTAGTCGCTGGAAAGGAGTTGTACTAGTTACTGTTTATGTTGTTTATATTTACTTTTTGTTTTGAGTGGTATGGAAATGGTTAAAGGGTTGGGTATTCATAAATCTTTTGGTGAGCTTGAAGTCTTAAAAGGTATTGATATAACAATAGGAGAGGGGGAAGTAATCTCTATTGTTGGTTCCAGTGGCGCAGGTAAAACTACTCTTTTGCAGATACTGGGTTCGTTAGAAAGACCCAATAGCGGCTCTGTTTTTGTTAATGGTGTTGAGATTAGTAAGTTAAATGAGTTTCAACTGGCAAAATTCCGAAACGAGAATATTGGTTTTGTTTTTCAGTTTCATCAACTTCTGCCTGAGTTTAACGCAGTTGAAAATGTTCTTATCCCCGCTCTTATTAAAGGTGATTTAAAAAGTAAAGCCGAGAAGAGAGCTAAAGAGTTACTCGATTTTCTCAATCTCTCTTCACGCCTTGAGCATAAACCATCGGAGCTGAGTGGAGGTGAAAAGCAACGCGTTGCCATTGCCCGTGCTTTAATGAACAGACCCGCCGTCGTATTTGCCGATGAACCCTCCGGTAATCTCGACTCAAAAAGTCAGGAGGAGCTGCAGCAACTCTTCTTCTCCCTGCGAAACGAGTTCAATCAAACCTTTGTTATTGTTACTCACGACCTGCACCTCGCTAAGATGTGCGACAGGGTTGTTTCGATGAAAGATGGAGTAATTGTGGACTATGGAGTTGTTGAAGTGTAGTGGAAAAAAGAATGTAAATACTGTGAATAAGGATTTAATAGAAGAGTGATGAAGTTTACATCTTCAAAAAATTCTTGGGAAGACTATATCTCATGGCGGAGGGAAGATAAGAAGATATTGATTTATAGTTGTAAATATCACTATGACAAATTCTGAACTTAAAGAGTTTCTCGACGAAAAGGTTGAGCTGTACAACGGCATCGACTTTATTGAGAATGATCCTATCTCAATACCTCATCGTTACACAAAAAAGCGGGATATTGAGATTGCCGGCTTTTTGACTGCCACCATTGCCTGGGGGCGAAGAGACCTAATACTGAAAAAGGCAAACCTTTTGATGGAGCTGATGGATAATAGTCCGTATGAGTTCCTTATGGGTGCTGATGATGGTGAGTGGAGCCGGTTTGAGTATTTCTACTACCGCACGTTTCAACCTGTTGATTTGTTATATTTTCTGAAAGCATTGAAAAGAATATACAAAGAGTATGGCGATATGGAGGTGCTATTCTCGCAAGGAGTGCAAAGTGAGGGTGTGAAGTATGCAATAGACCTTTTCAGAGAGATGTTCTTCTCATACTCTCCGCAAGAACGCACAAAAAAACACCTTGCCAATGTGATGAATGGCTCGGCAGGGAAGAGGGTGAATATGTTTCTGCGTTGGATGGTTCGTGATGATAACAGAGGTGTTGACTTTGGCCTGTGGAGATCATTCTCATCCAAAGAGCTATACCTGCCGCTCGATTTGCATTCGGGCAGTGTGGCTCGTAAGCTCGGTTTGCTAAAACGTAAACAGAGCGACTGGAAAGCAGTAGATGAGGTGACAACTAAGCTTCGTGAGTTTGATGCCAACGATCCGGTGAAGTATGACTTTGCACTCTTTGGTCTGGGAGTGAATGAGAAGTTTTGAGTAAATTGAAGTAAAAAGTAAAAAGCTGAGCGATAGCGAAGTCTTGAGCATCGGGATAAAAAGTAAAAAGGGAAAAAGTAAAAAGTCAACCATATTTATGAATGGACAAACCCGAAACCCAAAACCTGGAACCCGAAACCTGAAACTTGGAACCCTTTAGCCATATAGCCCTTTAACCCTTTAGCAATGTCCAACAGTTGGTTTCAGTTTAAGCAGTTTAAAATTAATCAGAATAAAACCGCCATGAAGGTAGGTACTGACGGAGTGTTGCTTGGTGCGTGGGCTGACGTTGCATATATGGAGTCTGCTTTGGATATTGGTACCGGCACAGGACTTATTGCTTTGATGATGGCTCAGCGAAACAACAGGTTGAGAGTTGATGCTATTGATATTGATAAAAGTGCCTGTACACAGGCTAAAGAGAATTTTGATAGTTCGCCTTGGGGTGAAAGAATAATATTAAAAAACAGATCGTTAAAACAATATGCCAAAGAGGCGGGTTGTAAGTATGACATGATTGTTTGTAATCCTCCTTACTTTACAAATGGAGTAAAGTCGGGAAACGAGAAGAGACGAATTGCCCGCCATGCTGAAGGGTTATCTGTTGATGAGCTGTTTGAGCAGGGTGTCAGTTTATTGAATGATACCGGTAGATTGAGTATTGTTTTTCCATACTCCGGGTTGAGTGATTTAGTGTCAACGGCCTACATGCATGGTCTCTATCCTGAAGTTATAGTTCGTGTGAGGCCTATTGCCCAAAAGGATTTTGTAAGGGTGTTGATCCGTTTTTCAAGGATTAATAGCGGTACTGCCGAAGAGAGTGAGTTAACAATAGAGACAGACAGAAGGCATTTTTATACCAAGGAGTTTAAAAGTCTAGTGAAAGATTTCTATCTGAATGTGAAATGAAAAGAATGGATTTTAATTTTAAACATTACAGGGAGTACTATTCGTCAAACATGAAGCTGGCTCTACCGATTATTATCTCTCAGGCGGGGCAGATTGTAGTGTCCCTTGCTGATAATATTATGGTAGGCCGTATTGGCACAGCAGCTTTGGCAGCCTCATCGTTTGCAAATAATATATTCGTTATAATATTGGTTTTTGGTATTGGATTCTCCTATGCCATAACTCCAATGGTTGCAAATGCAATGGGTAGGGGCGAAGAGAAAAGAGCTGTTCATTGGTTTCATCAGGGTTTCTGGGTGAATATTATTATTGGTATTGCGCTTGTTATGCTGTCTCTGATAGTGGCACTATTTATGCCCCGCATGGGACAACCTGATGAAGTTGTTAAGCTTGGTATTCCATATTTCATATTGATTGCGATATCTATAATTCCGTTTCTCTATTTTGCCAGTTTCAAGCAGTTTGCTGAAGGTATATCCAATACTAGGATTGCCATGGTAATTACCCTGCTCGGAAATGTTGTAAATGTATTTTTTAATTACCTTCTGATATACGGTAAAGCGGGGTTTCCCGAGTTGGGTCTGATGGGAGCGGGGATAGGGACTCTTATAGCAAGGGTTTTTATGGCAGCTGCTTTTTGGCTTGCTTACAGAAGGCTCTCTATCTTTGAACGATTTCGCCGCATTCATGATGATGTCCGTTTCTCAATAGGTGAGGCAATGCAGTTATTAAAGCTGGGATTTCCGATGGGTGTTCAATTTATTATAGAGGTCTTTGCTTTCAGTCTGGGGGGTATCATGATGGGGTGGCTTGGAGAGGATCAACTGGCAGCACACCAAATTGTGATTACTATTGCCAGCATGACCTTTATGATGTCGTCAGGTCTTGCTTCCGCAACAACAATAAAGGTTAGTACATTCAGAGGCAGGAAGGAGTATCCGCAACTCAAGTACTCTGCTTTTGCTTCGTTACACATGGTGGTATTGTTTATGAGTGTCTCGGCCGCTTTCTTTTTGTTGACCCGGCATCTCATTCCGGTACTGTTTATCTCCAATATTAACGTAATAACTATTGCGGCCGGACTGTTTATTGTTGCAAGTGTTTTTCAGATTTTTGATGGTATGCAGGTTGTAATGCTCGGCATTTTACGAGGTATGGAGGATGTGATGTTTCCGATGGTTGCTGTTGCAATAGTATATCTGCTGGTAAGTATTCCTACGGGATATGTTCTGAGCTTTATTTTGA
Source organism: Marinilabiliaceae bacterium (assembly GCA_027010905.1). Taxonomy (GTDB): domain Bacteria; phylum Bacteroidota; class Bacteroidia; order Bacteroidales; family Marinilabiliaceae; genus JAADEM01. The sequence continues at coordinate 2,544 of JALVBA010000095.1, read as the reverse complement.
AAATCGGACCCGCAGGTATCTGGATTGGTTATCTCACAGGACTATCATCAGTAAGTATTATACTGTTGCTACGCTTCAGGTGGCTATACAAAAGGAATGAGACAAATTGAGAAACTACCTGTTTCACTCTTTTTATATTGTGAGATATATCCGCCTTGGCTAAATTGCGTTAAAAAAATCTATAAGCGAAGCGTTAAAAAAGAAAATCTGGTTGACCGCGATAGAATAAAATTAAGTTTGGAATTCCTCACCCCCTCGTTCCCCCCTCTCCTCAAGAAGAGGGGAAAGTCACAGGATATCAGGCTGTAACGAAAGTTGTTTTAATGGGGGTGAGGAAAGAAAAACAAGCAGGCCTTTTTTGCTTACCTGCCTGACGGCAAGGCAGGCTTTTTTGGGCTGTAGAAAAAAAGTAAGAGCCAGTAACAGCACAAGGACAAAATTAAGCTATATGACCATTTCTCTTTGACATAGAACCAAAACAGATAAAAACAAAACACCAATCAGATGAAACAGATAGATGTATTACCATCAGCCAATAATGTAAATGAAAAAGAGATGGCAGGCAGCACCCCGGTAGTAATTGACGTACTGCGTGCAACATCCGTAATGGTTACTGCATTTGAATATGGCGTTAAGGAGATTATCCCTGTTATGACATCTGAGGAGGCTTTTCAACTAAAGTCGTCCAAAACAGATGTGCTGCTTGGCGGCGAGAGAGATGCCGAGGCTATTCCCGGGTTCGATTACGACAATTCTCCATTTTCCTACATGAACAGTAACATCAGAGGTAAAACTCTGGTGATGACAACCACCAATGGAACCTCCGCAATAAAAGCAGCCGAACATGCAGGTGATGTTTTGATTGTTTCATTCCTGAATGCCGGAGCAGTGATAAACCAATTGAAGGATTTTGACAGAATCACATTGGTATGCTCAGGTACTAGTGGAAACTACACAATTGAGGATGGGTTATGTGCCGGTTATTTAATTGATGGTTTGTTAAGTCTGTCGGATATTAATCTTACAGATTTTGCCCATCTGGTTCACTCGTTTTATCTGAGCTTAAAGAGTGACATTCAAAAGGCAGCCTCCGTAGCAAGGCACTACAAAGTGTTGGAGCAAAAAGGTTTTCTTAGAGATTTGGAGTATTGCTTCAAGATTGATAAAAGTGCAATAGTCCCGGTGTGTAGAGAGGGTGTAATTAGGGCAAAAGAGTTTTTACTTTAAGTCTGCGAATAAAAATCAATATAAAAATCTACGTTCTCCTTAATAATAATGTCGAGTGGTACATACTGAATTTTCACAGGACTTTCTTTATAAAGAAACAGTTTGAACAATGTCTGCAAAGCTCTGTATCCTTGCTGAACAGGACTTTGCGAAATTACATAATCAATTCCGCCCAACTTTAACCCACCTATATTTTCTTTTACTAAATCGAACCCGACAACGCGTATATTAATCTCGTGCAAGGTATGAAATTCGGCAACAAGATGTGCCTCAGAATTTGTTACGAAAACCCCCGTAATCTCTTTGTTCTTAATGTAAAATTTTGTCAGCTCTCTGAATACGATCTCTTTATCCGTTGAGTTTATAGTTAAAACCTGAATATTACTTCCATTAATTCCATTTTCTTTATAGTAGTTTCTGAATCCGGCTTCAATCTGGCTTAATGCCGAAGAATTTTCAATGCCTTTAAACATGTTCAGAATAAGTGCTTTTTTATCAGAGCGAATAACACTATTTAAAAGTCGGGCGGCAATAAAACCACTCTGCTTTACATCTGGACCGATGTATGATAAACTATCCAATTCGGGAATATTAGAATCTATAAAAACATAAGGTATGTTTCTCTCCTTCAATTTTTCAACAAAAAGAGAACTCTCTTTTGTAAAAAGAGGAGCAAGAATAACTCCGTCGGGATTCAAATCTAAAATTGAATTTGTTTGTGCAATAAATGAACTTTCGTCGAAAAGATTGAAAAGATACCGTTTGGTAATTATTCCAAAATCTTTAAACTGAGCACCGGCATCTTCAATTCCTCTTTTGGGTAACGACCAGTACTGACCAGGGTATGTTTCTGTAGGAATAAGAACACAAACAAAAAAATCTTTTCCAAGTGCCAACGTTCGCGCCAATAAATTTGGATTGAAGTTTAATTTATCTATTGCCTCCTCAATCTTTTTTCTTTTATCGGGCGATACTTTCCCCCTCTTATGAATTACGCGGTCAATTGTTCCAACCGAAATGTTTGTATAGTTGGCAATGTCCTGAATCGTGATCTTTTTATTCTGCACCTTTTATAGAATTAACAATTATTTAAGCAAAGCTATTAAAAAAATAACAAAAATTGTGCGTGCACACATATTTTCATTTAATAAAAAAAGACAATTCTTTAACTTGCTGTTATTATGCCTTTTAGAAAACACATAGAATCAGCAATATGTTACACAACATAAAATATGTGTTCGCACACACGAATGAACAAAACGACAAAGAAACACAATTGTTACAACCACATATACAACTATATACACGCATATACAG
>JALVBA010000094.1 GCA_027010905.1 Marinilabiliaceae bacterium | reverse complement strand
TTTTTTTAGTAATTGTACTGTTACAATAAATGCATTTTTTTTGTTCATAACCTTTGATTTACTTCAAAGACAACAATAATAAGCATTACAGACATTTTGAGCCTAAATATTGTCTATTAAGCCCAAAACTGTAATTTTGGTGATTATAATCGCCAAATTTCCGTATATTTGGCGATTATATTCGCCAATATTACAATATCATGATAAAAAGGAGCCTTCATTCAGTAATTGAAAAACATCTTTTCACAGGGAAAAGTATCCTCTTATTAGGTCCCAGACAAGTTGGTAAAACAACTTTACTAAAGACCATCTCAAAACAGAGTAATAAAGAAATCATTTGGCTAAATGGGGATAATGTTGACGACCGCTCTCTGCTAAATGGAATAAACAGTCTTAAAATCAGAACACTCTTTCCATCCGGTTCATTTATAATCATTGATGAAGCTCAAAGACTGGACAGCGCTGGGTTGACACTGAAGATAATACATGATTCATGCGAAAATATACAGCTTATTGCCACCGGCTCCAGCACTTTTGAACTGACCGACAAAATAAAAGAATCAATGACCGGTAGAAAGTGGAGTTTTAAACTATATCCTATTTCACTGGAAGAACTAATTGAACACATCGGACTCTTAGATGTTATCAGAACTCTTGAAACAAGAATGATTTACGGCTCATATCCGGAAGTGATAAACAATCCTTCGCAGGAAAAAAAGATTTTAACCGAGTTAGTAACCGATTACCTCTACAAAGATGTATTTACTTTAAAGGATATACGAAAGCCTGATGTATTGGAGAAACTAATACAGGCTCTTGCCTTTCAAATCGGGAATCAGGTATCTACCCGAGAAATCTCCAACTTAATAAAAATAGATAACGAAACTGTTGAACGATATATCTATCTTCTTGAGGAGGCTTATGTCATTTTCAGATTGGGTTCATTTTCCCGAAACCTTAGAAACGAGTTAAAACGTTCAAAGAAAATATATTTTTACGATACCGGTATCAGGAATGCAGTTATTGGACAGTTCAACCCACTTGAACTGAGGAGTGACACAGGTGCGTTGTGGGAGAATCTGATGATTGTGGAAAGAATGAAAGCAATTGAATATGGTCAGCATTATCGTAATTTCTATTTTTGGCGTACTACTCGTCAGCAAGAGATAGATTTCATAGAGGAGTACGACGGACAAATTTATGCTTATGAGTTTAAATGGAATCCGAATAATAAAAGCAGGTTGCCATTATCATTCCGAAAAGCATATCCTAAAGCTATATTCAGGACTATAACCCGGGAAAACTTTTATGAATTCATCAAGATATAGCCAAAAATTCTTATTCATAGATTCTTTTTAAACCAACAATTTTACTACTTTCCGTTTTTGTAAAAAAGAATACATGAAGACAATCCGCATAAGATGCCTTAACAATAGCCAGACAAAGGAGTTCAAGAGAGGAACTTCACTTAAAGAGATAAAAGATATATTTGGTATCAAACTTCCAAACAGAGTACTTGGTGCAATGGTAAATAATCAACTTGCCGAGCTCTCTTACGAAGTGTTCAACCCCAAAAATGTAGAGTTTATCGACATTACCCACCCCGATGGTATGCGGATGTATGTTCGCAGCCTCACCTTTATTCTTTACAAGGCGATAGGAGAGGTGATACCCGAGGCTCGTCTTCGTGTTGAGCACTCAATATCGAAAGGTATATTCTGTAAACTTTGTGATATTGATAAAGAGCCAACTATTCAGGATATCTTTGCTATTGGCCGAAGAATGAGAGATATCGTTGAAGCCGACATGCCGTTTATACGTAAGGAGAAGGAGACCCCTAAAGTGGTTAAGATACTTAAAGAGCATGGCCTGCACGACAAAGCTACACTTGTAAAAGAGAGAGGTCAGGTATATTCGTCATACTACAAACTCGATGGACATGTAGATATGCTTTACGGATACCTCGTACCTTCAACAGGTTACCTTCAGGTATTCGACCTGAATAAATACTACACCGGTATGCTATTGCAGCTTCCAAAAAATACAAATACTAAGGAGGTGGAAAACCTGATTATTCAGGATTCGATGTTTGAGATATTTCAGGAGTATGCCGATTGGAACAGAGTTCTGAAGATTACAAACCTCAGTGAGCTCAACGAAGCTTCACAAAACGGAAAAGCTGAGACTTTAATAAAAGTATCAGAAGCTCTTCATGAAAAGAAGATTGCACAAATAGCAGACATCATAAACTCAAAAAAGCAAGATATAAAGATTGTTTTAATCAGTGGCCCCTCATCAAGCGGAAAAACTACCTTCAGTAAACGACTCGCTATCCAGCTGCTTGTTTCTGGGATTAAACCATTAACTCTGTCACTCGATAATTACTTTGTAGACCGTGAAAAAACACCTCTGGACAAGAACGGAGAGTATGACTTTGAAACCATAGAGGCTCTTGACGTTGAAAAATTCAACCAAGACCTTAATAATCTACTTGCCGGTAATGAAGTAGAGATGCCAAAATTCTCGTTCGAAACAGGAAAAAGATATTACGATGGAGAGATTCTGCAGATGGCTCCCGATAATATTCTGGTAATAGAAGGCATACACGGTCTGAACCCAAAACTAACACATCTGATACCCCAAAAAGCCAAATTCAAAATCTATGTATCTGCTCTCACATCCATAAATATTGACGACCACAACCGCATACCCTCTACCGATAACAGATTAGTCAGACGTATTGTACGTGATTACAAATACCGGAAATACTCAGCACAGGATATAATATCGCGCTGGCCCAGTGTGCGACGTGGTGAAGATATACACATATTCCCATTCCAAGAAGAGGCAGACATCATGTTCAACACGGCTCTGCTGTATGAGTTGGCTGTTTTGAAACCCCTTGTCGAACATATCCTCCTCGAAGTGTGCCCTGGCTCACCTGAATATTCTGAGGCAACACGTCTTTTAAGATTCTTCAGCTACTTCAAACCAATTAATGATAAGGAGATTCCTCCAACGTCAATTGTTAGAGAGTTTCTGGGAGGTAGTAGTTTTAACTATTAGCAAATACCTGTCAACTCTATTTGGGGATAGATACTATAAAAATTTGTGTGAACTGATTTCATGCTGTCAACCTAATTTTCAATATCTATATGTAGTTTTTTTTATTGATTCAATTCATTACTAATAACCTGAGTTCGATATAAGCAACTTGTTAGAACATAGCAAGTTGTCCATGTGTATTAACGGTTTCGTATTTAATTCTAGGTTTTTTAGGTAAA